>DAOMCN010000021.1:0-5032 GCA_035427885.1 Acidocella sp.
ACGCAGCTAATGCTGCTCAGATAGCCGCTCCTACACCACGCGGCGGGACACGATCGCCTCTTGGCGCAGGGCCTTCCGCAGGAGCGCCTCCATTTCGAATTCTTCGGCCCCGCCGAGGCGCTAAACTAGGCGAGATCCTTATATGTCATCGTCAGCAACGGGCGGTGACATAATTTCCACGCATGAGACGAGACCGTAAGTGATCTGTGAGTGAGCTTACTTATCTCCCTCCGCAGAAGGGGGGCTTGCTGCTGGCAAAACGTTCTCCAACACACGATGGCCGCACGCATGTCAGTACATTGCGCGGAAGTACATTTTAGCAAGAACGGCTATTGGGCACTGCCCGGTCGAAAGCTACCATTCCGCTCTCCAGATCCGGGGCGGCTTTACGCCCCGGCGAGGGTCATGCCTTCGATCCTCAGAGTTGGCGCGTCGGTACCGCGTTTGAATTCGAGGTCGTTGGCCGGGGTCAGGGTCGCGAATATGTCGCGCAGATTGCCCGCCAAGGTGAATTCGGCGACTGGCTCGGCGAGTTGGCCGTTGTGGATCATGAAGCCCGCGGCGCCACGCGAGTAATCGCCGGTAATGCCGTTGACGCCCATGCCGATCATCTCGGTGACGAACAGGCCCTCGGCGATATCGGCCATCAATTCGACCGGGCTGAGCACGCCGGAGGCGAGGTAGAAATTGCTCGTGCCCCCCGCATGGCCGGTGGTTTTCAGGCCGAGTTGGTTGGCGCTGCGTGTGTCGAGAATCCAGCTTGTCAGCACGCCGTCCTCGATGAAGTGGCGCACGGTGCCGGGCTGACCCTCGCGGTCGAAGGGGCGCGAGCGGCGGCCACGGAGGCGCAGCGGGTCGTCGATGATGGTGATGCCGGGGCTAAAAATTTTTGTCCCCAGCGCGTCCTTAAGGAAGGAGGTACCGCGCGCGATGGCAGCGCCATGGATGGCTGAGGAGAGATGGCCCAGAAAGCTGCCCGAGACGCGGGGGTGGAAGAGGACCGGCAGTCTCGCAGTTTTGGGGCGCGACGGGTTGAGCCGGGCGAGTGCCTGTTCGGCGGCGCGTTTGCCCAGGACGGCTGCGTCTTCAAGGTCCTCGCCGTGGATAGCGGAGGAGAAGTCATAGTCGCGCTGCATCAGCGTGCCCGCACCGGCGATAGCGGTGACGGAGACGCCGTGGTAGGAATGAGGGTACATCCCGGCAAAGCCCCGGCTGGTTGCGAGCAGCGAGGTGCTGCGCGACCAGGACGCCGAAGCGCCCTCGGAGTTGGTGATGCCCGCCACGGCCAGGGCCGCGTCCTCGGCGGCGGCGGCGCGGGCGATCAGCAACGCCATTGGCGGTTCCACCGGGTCGTCCAGATCGAGTTGGGCGGAGTCCATCGGCGGCGGAGCTTCGGGGATTTCGGCGTAGGTATCCTCGGGCACAACGCGGGCCATTGCGACGGCCTGTTCGGCCAGACGGGAGAAGGAAGCGGGGTCGATGGCGCTGGCCGATACCGAGGCGTGGCGCTGGCCAACGAAGACGCGCAGGCTGATCTCACGGGATTCAGCGCGCTCGGTTTCCTCGATCCGCCCCAGACGACGCTGCACCGAGACCGAAGCGCCTACGCCCATCGCCGCCTCGGCCACATCGGCACCTGCCACTTTGGCGGCGCGCAGGAGGTCCTGCGCCTGTTCCATCAGGTGTTTCATGCGGCGAGACTCTCGATAATGGCGGAGAGCTTGGGCACTTGAGCGATCGGGCCGAGGGTCGCCAAGGTCGGCCTTTGGCGGAAGATCTTGGTGGCGACGGCGCGGATATCGGCCTCGGTCACGGCTTCGATCTTGGCCACAGTCTCGGCCGCCGGGATGACGCGGCCAAAAATCTGCCACTGGCGGGCGATCTGCTCGCACCGGCTGCCTGTCGATTCAAGCGACATCAGCAACCCGGCCTTGAGCTGGGCGCGGGCGCGGTTCAGCTCGGGGGTACTGATATTGTGCTGCACGTTGCCCAGCTCCTCCAGCGTCACCGGCATCAGCTCGGCGGCTTCCGATTCGCCGGTCCCCGCATAGATGCCGAACAAGCCGCCATCCTTGGCGGGCGAGGTGAAGCTATAGATCGAATAGACCAGCCCGCGCTTCTCGCGGATTTCCTGGAACAGGCGCGAGGACATGCCACCCCCGAGCAAGGTAGAGAGCAACATCGCGGGATAATAATCCGGCTCGCCATACGCGGGCGCGTCGAAGCCCAGGACGATATGCGCCTGATCTAGGTCGCGGCTCTCCCGGTATTCGCCGCCGGTATAGTCGGCGGGCATGGGCGGGCAGCGCTCGGCCTGCGGCAGATCGGCGAAGTGTTTCTGCACCAGCTCGACCAGCTCCTCGTGTTGCAGATTGCCACTCGCGGCGATGACCATGTTGTCGGGCGTGTAGTGCATGTTCATGAAACCGGGCAGCGCTTCACGCTTCATACCGCGAATGATCGCCTCAGTGCCCAGCACCGGACGACCCATGGGCTGCGCCGGGTAGGCGGCTGTTTGGAAATGGTCGAAGATGATATCGTCTGGCGTGTCATTCGCCTGGCCGATTTCCTGGAGGATAACACCGCGCTCGCGCTCTAACTCTTCCGGCTCGAAGCTGGAATGACACAGGATGTCGCCGATGATGTCCGTGCCCAGCGCCAGGTCTTCCTTGAGGAGCTTGACGTAATAGGCGGTCTGCTCGCGCGAGGTGTAGGCGTTGATATGACCGCCAACATTCTCGATGGCTTCGGCGATGTCGATGGCCGAGCGCGAGGCAGTGCCCTTGAACGCCATGTGTTCGAGGAAATGCGCGACGCCGTTTTCAGCCGCGGTCTCGTGGCGGGTGCCCGCGCCGATATACGCGCCGAAGGAGACCGTCTCCACCCGCTCCATCCGCTCGCTCAAGATCGTCAGGCCCGAGGGCAGCGTGGTGATTGATACGCTCTCAGTCATTTAACAATATTCCTATTTGCAAAATTCCGCACCAGGGTCTCGATCGCGACGAGGTCGTTCGGGGCGCGGGTCAGAAACTCTTCCCGCTTATATAGGTCGGAGAGATGCGACGGTAAGGCCGGACGGAAGCCGACGGCTTTTTCCATCGCATCAGGGAACTTGGCCGGGTGCGCTGTCGCGGCGGCGATCACGGGCAGGCCGATGGGGACACATTCGCGCGCGGCGGCAAGGCCGATGGCGCTGTGCGGGTCGGCGAGGTAGCCGGTTTCGCGGTAGGTGCGGGCGATCTGCTCCAAGGTTCCGGCGTCGTCGAGCCTGAAGCCGGTGAATTCGCGGCGAATGGCGTGCCAGACGGCGTCCGCTACAGCCATTTTGCCGGTGGCGCGGAAAGCGGCCAGGGTTTGCGCGGTCAGGGCGGCGTCGCGCCCGAGAAACTCAAACAGAAGCCGCTCGAAATTCGAGCTAACGCCGATATCCATTGACGGCGAGAGGCTTTCCTCGACGGTTTTGGTGCTCATGTCGTTGCTGGCGAGGAAGCGGGCTAGGATGTCGTTACGGTTGCTCGCCACGATGAATTTCTGCACCGGAACGCCCATCTGCTTCGCGGCCCAGGCGGCCAGGATGTTGCCGAAATTCCCGGTCGGGACGGCGATAGCGACTTCGCGATCCGGCGCGCCGAGCGCCAGGGCGGAGGCGACGTAATAGGGGATCTGCGCCATAATGCGGGCGAAGTTGATCGAGTTCACCGCCGAGAGTTGCATCTCCTCGCGGAAGGGGACGTCCGCGAACATGGCTTTCACCAGATCCTGGCAGTCGTCGAAATTGCCCGCGACGGCGATATTGAGGACGTTACCGGCCTTCACCGTGGTCATCTGGCGGCGCTGGACCTCGCTGGTCTTGCCTTCGGGGTGCAGGATCGTGATGTCGATGCTCGCGCGGTTGGCGCAGGCTTCGATCGCGGCGGAGCCGGTGTCGCCCGAGGTAGCGCCTACGATGCGGACTTTTTCGCCGCGCGCGGTCAGGACGTGGTCGAACAGATGACCAACGAGTTGCAGCGCCATGTCCTTGAAGGCGAGCGTCGGGCCATGGAAAAGTTCCAGGGCAAAAATATTGGTATCGAGCTGGACCAGCGGGGCGATGGCGGGATGAGAAAAATCCGCATAGGCGCGGCGGCACATGCTCTGGAGGTCGGCGAAGGAGATGGATTCGCCCATGAACGGCGCCATGACGCGCGCCGCCAACTCGGCATAGGGCAGGCCGCGCAGGGCGCGCAGCTGCGCCTTGGAGAAAATCGGCCAGGATTCGGGCAAGTAGAGCCCGCCATCATCGGCCAGACCTGCCAGTAACACGCCTGCGAAATCTTTCTGCCCCGCCTGGCCTCTTGTTGATATGTAGCGCATGAAAAATCCTTTGTTCCAGGCTGGCTATACTATCGGGCCAGGGCTGGCAGCAATGCGTCCAGGCGTTTGCGCCCCTCCGCGGTGGCGATAAGTTTTGTATCCGTCAAGGCGAGGTAGCCTTCCTCGATGGCGGCCTCAAGGATGAGCGAGTCCACGGCATCGGCCAGGGCCACGCCGGTGCGGGCGAGAAAACGCGACAGCGCGACGCCCTCGGTCAGGCGCAGGCCCATCAGCAGGGCTTCACGGGCGCGCGCCTCGGCGGGGATAGTTTCTTCCTGGGTCGTGCCGTGGCCCTGGGTTTCCACCCGCTCGGCCCAGGGTTCGGGGGCGCGGTGGCGCGAGGTGGCGCGCAATTCGCCATCCAGCGTGAGGCGGCCATGCGCGCCGGGGCCGATGCCAGCGTAATCAAGGTAGCGCCAGTAGGCGAGGTTGTGGCGGCTCTCGCCGCCGGGCTTGGCGTAGTTGGAGATCTCATAGGCCGCCAGGCTGAAGCGGGCGGCTTCTTCAGCGGTTGCGTCGTAAAGGGCGGCGGCGAGGTCCTCGTCCGGGAGGGCGAAGGCGCCGCGCCCGTGGAGAGTAGCGAATTTGGTCCCCTCCTCGATGGTGAGTTGGTAGAGCGAGAGGTGGTCCGCCGCCAGCGAAAGGGCGGTGCGCAACTCGGCGCGCCAGGCGGCTTCAC
>DAOMCN010000021.1:5042-12045 GCA_035427885.1 Acidocella sp.
ACTCTGGTCCGGGCGGGCGTAGATGAGGTCGAAGGATAGCCGGGGGAAGATTTTTTGCGCCAGTTCGATCGCGGTAATTGCCTGCGCCGCGGAGTGCTCGCGACCCAGGAAGCGCAGCGCGGCCGGGTCGAGGCTCTGCACGCCGATGGAGACGCGGTTGACCCCCGCCGCCCGGTAGCCGACAAAACGCCCGGCTTCGATGCTGGTCGGGTTGGCCTCCAGGGTGATTTCCACGTCCTCGGCCAGGGCGAAGGCTGCCTGCGCGTCGGCGATCAGGAGGGCGACGTTTTCCGGGTCGAGCAGGCTGGGCGTGCCGCCGCCGAAGAAGATCGAACTCAGGCGGCGCGGGCCGAGGCGGGCGGCCTCGAACGCCAACTCGCGGCGTAGGGCGGCGACCATGCGGGCCTGCGGGATGTTCTCGCGCACATGGGAGTTGAAGTCGCAATACGGGCATTTGCTCAGGCAAAACGGCCAGTGGATATAGAGGGCCAGGGAGTCCATCGCGCTGTTCTTAGGCCAATCACCGGGACTTGCCCAATGCCCGGCTTGGCAGGGCTGCATTGCCATCCTATCCCAGACCTATGGACGCAGTCGTGGTAAAGAATTTAGTTAAGCAGTACCCACACACTCTGGCAGTGGGGGATATCTCCTTTACTCTGGGGCAAGGCCGGGTGCTGGGCCTGCTCGGCGGCAACGGGGCAGGCAAGACTACAACCATCTCCATGTTGCTCGGCCTATTGGTGCCAACCTCCGGGCAGATCTCCGTACTCGGGCACGACATGGCGCACGACCGTTTTGCCGCCCTTCAGCGGATGAATTTTTCGTCACCCTATATCGCCCTGCCAGCCAGGCTTTCCGTAGTGGAAAACCTGCGCGTCTATGGCAATCTCTATAATGTGCCGCGACTTAACCATCGGATCGAGGAACTGACCGAGCAATTTGCCCTGGGGCCGTTGCTCAAGCGCCCGGCGGGGGAGCTTTCCGCTGGGCAGAAGACCCGCGTGGCGCTCGCGAAATCGCTGATTAACACGCCGGATCTGCTGCTGCTCGACGAGCCGACCGCGAGCCTCGACCCCGATACCGGGGATTACGTGCGCACCGTGCTGGAGAATTATCGGACGGGACGAAATGCCGCCATCCTGCTCGCCTCGCACAACATGGCCGAGGTGGAACGGCTGTGCGATGAGGTGTTGATGATGAAAGCAGGAAGGATCGTCGATCGCGGTACGCCGGACGCGTTGATCCGGCGTTATGGGCGCGAGACGATGGAGGAAGTGTTTCTCGATATCGCTCGGAGTGAAAGCGTATGAAATCGCTGCGCCGGATTTATGGGCTGGTGTACCGGCATGTCGCGATTTATCGCCATTCCTGGCCGCGCCTGGTGGAGATCTGTTACTGGCCGACGCTGGAGCTACTGATCTGGGGCTTTACTGCGAATTTTTTTACCCATGCCCAGGCCCGCCCAGCGGCCCTGGCGGGCGGCGCGCTGATTGGCGGCGTATTGCTCTGGGAGGTAACGCTACGCGGGCAGATCGGCGTCACCATCAGCTTTCTCGAAGAAATCTGGTCGCGCAACCTCGGACACCTCTTCGTCAGCCCGCTGCGCCCGGCGGAGCTGGTAGCGGCGCTGATCACGGTTTCGGCGATCCGCACGCTGGTTGGCCTGCTTCCCGCCACAATCATCGCCTACCTGCTCTACAGCTATAATATTCTGCACCTGGGGCCGCCGCTGATTCTGTTTTTTCTCAATCTTCTGTTCATGGGGTGGTGGGTCGCGCTGGGAATTGTGGCGCTGCTGTTCCGTTATGGCGCGGGGGCGGAGGCGCTGGCCTGGACCATCGCTTTTGGCATTACGCCGATTGCCTGCGTGTTCTATCCTGTGGTGGCGCTGCCGCTGTGGCTGCAACCCGTTGCGTTGGCGCTGCCCGCCGCACATATCTTTGAAGGCATGCGCGCCATCCTGCTGTACCATGCCACCAACTGGCGCGAGTTGGGGCAGGCCGCCATGCTCAATATCGCCTGGATGGTTCTTGCCATCGTCATTTTCAGCGGAGAGTTCCGCGCCGCGCGCATCCGAGGTGCGCTGATTTCTATCGGGGAGTAACTGGTGCTGCATCGCTTCTGGCTTATCCGTCACGCTTTGGTCCACGCCGACTCGTTGAGCAGCCTCTACGGCACGAATGATGTGCCGGTCTGCGCCGCTACGATGGAGGCCGACTCCGAGCGCTACGCCGCCCTCGCCGAACGGCTGCCGCACCCGGCGCAACTCGTATGCTCGCCGCTCATGCGGACCCAACACACCGCCGAGGCGATTATCCGTGCTGGCTACCCGGACCAGAAGCCACGGATCGACGCCGCCTTCATCGAACAGGATTTTGGCAATTTACAGGGGATGCCGATCAAGGACTTCGACTCCAGGCCTATCGCCAACGGAGAAACCCCGCACGAGCCAGGCGAGCGCCACCCCTTCTGGCCGATTCACGCAGCCGAGACACCACCCGGTGGCGAGAGTTTCGCCGCCATGATCGCGCGCGTCGGCGCCGGGCTGGAGCGTTTGTTGATCGGCCCTCCCGAGAAAAATACGGTCATCGTCAGCCATGGCGGCGCGATCCGCGCGGCCTGCGCCTATGCGCTCGGACTGACCCCGCATCAGGCGCTTTGCCTCGCGGTGGATAACATCTCGCTCACCCGGATCGAATATAACCGCGATGGCTGGCGGCTGGTCTCGATGAACGAACATATCTGCCCGCCCGGTTGCGCAATCCCGGCGAAAGCTTCACGCTCCGGCGCGCAGACCACGCAGGAACAACTCCAAGGAGCCTCACGATGAAACGTCTCTTGATCGCCGCCTCACTCGGCGCCGCCATCGCCTTCCCGCCCCTGGCGTTGGCAGAAACGCCTCAGCATCTCGTTGATAGCGCGACGCTCTCAGTCGAGAGCATGATGGGCGGGTCGGAAGGCAGCCAGGCCGAGCAATTCCTGCGCCGTGCCAAGGCGGTTGTCGTCTGCCCCAACATCTTCCGCGCTGGTTTCTTCATCGGCGGCGAGGGCGGCGGCTGCGTCATGCTCGCGCGCGGCGCTAATGGCGGCTGGTCCTATCCTGCGTTCTACACGATGGGCAGCGGCAGCTTTGGCCTGCAGATTGGCGTGCAGAGCGCCAAGGTGATGATGATGATCATGACTAACAACGGGCTCAACGCGCTGCTCAACAGCCAGTTCAAGTTCGGCGCTGATGCGGGGTTGAGCGTTGCCACGCTGGGCGCCGGGGTGAATGGTGCAATGTCGGCCGGGCTGACCGCCGATATTGTCAGCTTCTCGATGAGCCAGGGGCTGTATGGCGGGATTTCCCTCTCCGGCTCCATCTTCTCGAACGACGTGGCCACCGAACAGACCTATTATGGCAGCCAGTTGGATGCACGGCAGATCGTCGTGAACATGCAAGGTTCCAACCCTGGCGCGAACCCGCTGCGCCAGATGCTCGGCAAATACGGCGGGTAAGGCGGAACGCGCGACAAATCACCCCGGATATACGCGATGCGTTTCCGGGGTGTTTTTTTTAGAGATTAGCCTTCAGTACCTGACCACGGTGCGGATGGACTCGCCGCTGCGCAGCAGCTCAAACCCGCGATTAATCTGCTCGAAGGGCAGGACGTGGGTAATCAGGTCGTCGATGTTGATCTTGCCGTCCATGTACCAATCGACAATCTTCGGCACATCGGTGCGCCCGCGCGCGCCGCCGAACGCCGTGCCCTTCCAGGTGCGTCCGGTGACGAGCTGGAAGGGGCGGGTCGAGATCTCCTGCCCCGCGCCGGCGACGCCAATGATGATCGACGTGCCCCAGCCGCGATGGCAGCATTCCAGCGCCTGACGCATGACTTTGACATTGCCGATGCACTCGAAGCTATAGTCCGCGCCGCCGTCGGTGAGGTTGACGAGGTAGGGGACGAGATCCTCGCCGATTTCCGCCGGGTTGACGAAGTGCGTCATGCCGAATTTCTCGGCCATCGCTTTGCGCCCGTTATTCAGGTCCACGCCGATGATCTTGTTGGCGCCCGCAATGCGCGCCCCCTGGATGACGTTCAGGCCGATGCCGCCGAGGCCAAAGACCACAACATTGTCGCCGGGCTGGACCTTGGCGGTGTTGAAAACCGCGCCGATGCCCGTGGTCACGCCGCAGCCGATGTAGCAGATTTTCTCGAACGGCGCGTCCTCTCGCACTTTCGCCAGGGCGATTTCGGGTAGGACAGTGAAATTGGCGAAGGTCGAGCAGCCCATATAATGCATCACCTCCTCGCCGTCGCAGGAGAAGCGCGAGGTGCCGTCAGGCATCAGGCCTTTGCCCTGCGTCGTGCGGATTGCGGTGCAGAGGTTGGTCTTGCGCGACAGGCAGGACTTACAGTTGCGGCATTCAGGCGTGTACAGGGGGATGACATGGTCGCCCTTTTTCAGGGAAGTCACCCCCGCCCCGACCTCGACGACAATACCCGCACCTTCATGGCCGAGAATGCTGGGGAAAAGTCCTTCCGGGTCGGCGCCGGAGAGGGTGTATTCGTCAGTGTGGCAGATGCCGGTGGCTTTAATTTCCACCATAACCTCGCCCGCGTTTGGCCCAGCGATGTCAACGGTTTCCAGAGACAGGATCTTGCCCGGCATGCGGGCGACGGCAGCGCGTGTTTTCATGCTTCGACGACTTCCTTGAAGGCGGTGGCGGGATAGCCTTGCGCGAAGAGTAGCGAGGTCAGGTCGGTATGTTCAATCCGATTCTGCACCTGCTCGGCGACAATCGGCTTGGCGTAATAGGCGATACCGAGCCCCGCCTCCTTGAGCATGGCGAGATCGTTCGCGCCGTCGCCCACCGCCAGCGTCGCGGTGGTCTTGATACCGCGTTTTTCGGCCAGCACTTTCAGTGTGGCTAGCTTGGCGTCGCGGTCGAGGATCGGCTCGCCGACTTCGCCGGTGAGTTGGGAGCCATTGTCGAGCAGGACGTTGGCGCGGTTGATGTCGAAGCCCAACTCGGCGGCGACGCGAGCGGTGAAGAAGGTGAAACCGCCAGAGACCAGCGCCGTCGTCGCGCCGAAATGGCGCATGGTGGCGATCAGCGTGCGCGCGCCGGGGCAGTATTCGATGGCCTGCCAAGTGCGCTCCAGGGCGGAGAGGTCGAGCCCCTTCAACATGCCTACGCGTTCGCGCAAGGCGGTGGCGAAGTCGATCTCGCCGTTCATCGAACGCCTGGTGATCGCGGCGATTTGCTCCTTGATTCCGGCAAAGGCGGCGACTTCGTCCAGGGTTTCACTGGTGACAATGGTGCTGTCCATGTCGGCCACCAGGACCGCCTTGCGTCGGCCACGGAATTTTGTGACGAACACGTCTAGCGCCTGATGCGCCAGTACCATTTTGAGCTGGGCGACATCGGGCGCATTCTTGACGATGAACTCCGCCGCCTGGGCGGGGGAGAGCCAGGAGAGATGCTGGCCGGAGCAGAAATCGCGGGCGCGTTCGGCGTCGGCTTGGGTTAGGGGACCGGCTTGCCGGTTGGCAACGAGAATGACGATATGGGACATGGGCGAGACTGGTAGGACAGAGCGCGGGCGGGCGCTAGAGCAATATTTGGCACGCCTGAACCTCAAGGTTGAGGCGCGCCAAACAAAATTGTGCGTCAAAACAATGGCCAGAGGGTTCGTCTAAACGATGAACCCTCTGATCATCATTGCCGGGCCGACGGCGAGCGGGAAATCGGCGCTGGCCCTGGCGCTGGCCCAGCGTCTCGGCGGCACCGTTATCAATGCCGACGCCATGCAGTGTTACCGCGAACTGCGCGTGGTGACGGCCAGGCCCTCCCCCGAGGACGAGGCGCAGGCCCCGCACCGGCTATACGGCGTTCGCACTGCCGCCAAGCCAGCCAATGCGGCGTGGTGGCGGCAGGAGGCGCTGGCCGAGATGGCGGCCTGCGATGTGCCTATCCTGTGCGGAGGGACGGGGATGTATTTCTCGGCGCTGATCAACGGCATCGCAGATATTCCAGACCCCGGCGAGGTGGCACGGGTGCAGGCACGCGAGACGTTGGCGCGCCTCGGCGCACCGGCGGTGCATGGGATGCTGGACGCCGCGACGGCGGCGAAGCTGCAGCCCAACGACAGCCAGCGGATCGCAAGGGCGTATGAGGTGCTGCTCGGCACCGGCAAGGGGCTGGCCTTCTGGCAGGAGCAGAAAACCGAGGGGCTGACGGGCTGGCGGACCAGAATGGTGCTGCTCGACCCGCCGCGCGAATCGTTGCGCGAGGCGATTGCAACGCGCTTCGCTGCCATGCTGGCGGGCGGGGCAGTCGAGGAGGTGCGCGACCTGATAGCGCTGGAACTGGAGGCGGAACTACCCTTGCTGCGGGCGCATGGCGTGCCGGAACTTTCCGCCTACCTGCGTGGGGAGATCAGCCTGGAAACCGCCCAGGCGCGGGCGGTTTTGGCGACGTACCAGTACACCAAGCGGCAGATGACATGGTTCCGGCATCAAAAACTGGTGGACAGCCCTGCCCTGCAAACAATACAAACAAGAATTGCTAGTTTTACGCAACTTTCGGAAAGTTTTGTTGATTGTTTTGTTAATTTTATAAAATAGCTAGGTTGACCTGCAGGTTTTGAGCCTGTATCCGGTGACGCTTGTAAAAACCGCAGACGGCAGGATGGTTATGGACGGCACGGTCTCGACGAGCGAATTGGTGAAGTCAGGCGCGGAGGCGTTGCTCCGGGCTCTCAAGGCGCAGGGCGTGGAGGTCATTTTCGGCTATCCGGGCGGCGCGGTCCTGCCGATTTACGACGCGATTTTTCAGCAAAACGAAATCCGGCACATTCTAGTGCGCCACGAACAGGCAGCCGTCCACGCCGCCGAGGGCTACGCCCGCTCGACCGGGAAAGTCGGCGTGGTGCTGGTGACCTCAGGGCCGGGCGCGACCAACGCCGTCACTGGCCTGGTGGACGCGCTGATGGATAGCATCCCCATCGTCTGCCTC
>DAOMCN010000022.1:0-11667 GCA_035427885.1 Acidocella sp.
GCAGCGTGCGGATACGGTCGCGCCGTCCAGAGAGGATTTTATGCGGATAGGTCTTATGCCCGACATCCCAGATCAACCGGTCGCGCGGGGTCTCGAAAACGGCATGGATGGCCACGGTCAGCTCGACGACGCCAAGCGAGGACCCCAGATGCCCGCCGGTGACGGAGACGGTGTCGATGGTCTCGGCGCGCAGTTCATCAGCCAGCTGCTTGAGCTGATCAGCCGAGAAATTGCGCATATCCGAAGGGAATTTCACCCGGTCGAGAAGCGGTGTTTTTGGCGGCATTAGTTCAGTTCTCCGAGAAGCCCAGCCAGTTCCATCCGCATTATCGTCTCAATCCTTCTCTCAAACCAGATTCTTTGAGGCTGTGGCCACACGACAACACCGCCCGATTTTCAACTCGAATCTACCGTCCCATAAGCGACAATAAACCGAATTGCCAGTGTTGCCGCCCGCTGGCAGGTCAGATCTGCTGCCCCGCCACCTTGCCTCGGCAATCCCTTCTTATACGCCAATACTTGCGGATTGTGGAGGCAATGACCTAATGCATGCTGCAGAAAGACTTGCAGCGTGACAGACTGGCAACAGGAACAACGATATGGATGGCTCACAATCCCCGAAAACGATCCGCGTGATCCTGGCGCAGCCGCGTGGGTTCTGCGCCGGCGTGGAGCGCGCGATCGACATCGTCGAGCGTGCGCTGATCAAATTCGGCCCGCCGATCTACGTGCGCCACGAGATCGTACATAACCGCCACGTCGTCGAGGACCTGCGCGCTCGCGGCGCCGTTTTCGTCGATGAGCTCGACGAAGTCCCCGAAGGCGCCATGACCGTGTTCTCGGCGCATGGCGTCGCCCGCAAGGTTGAAGCCGCCGCCGCCGCGCGCCCCCTCCCGGTCATCGACGCAACCTGCCCGCTGGTCGCCAAGGTCCACGCGGAGGGCCGCCGCTACGCCGGACAGGGCCGCGAAATCGTCCTGATCGGCCACGCCGGGCATGCCGAGGTCGAAGGCACGATCGGCCAGATCGACGGCACGGTCTATCTCGTGCAGACGATCGAGGATGCCCAGGCGCTACAAGTCACCACGCCCGACAAACTCGCCTACATCACCCAGACCACCCTCTCGGTCGATGACACGCGCGGCATCATAGCGGCGCTAAAACTGCGCTTCCCCAACATCTCCGGCCCCGATGTCCGCGACATCTGCTACGCCACGCAGAACCGCCAGGAAGCCGTGCACCACCTGGCCGAACTGGTCGATCTGATCCTCGTGGTGGGCAGCAAAAACTCGTCCAACTCCAACCGCCTACGCGAAATCGGCGCGGAGCTGGGCCGTCCCTCCTACCTGATCGACGACGCCTCGGCGCTCCAGGCCGCCTGGTTCGAGGGCATCCGCACCGTCGGGCTGACGGCGGGGGCCTCCGCGCCGGAAGTGCTGGTCCAGGGCGTGATCGAGGGCCTGCGCCAGTTCGGCACGGTCGAGATCGAACTCCTCGCCGGGACACCGGAAGATGTGAAATTCAAGCTCCCGGCCGAAGTGGCCTGAGCGCATTTTATTAGAAGGTAAAAATCGATGTCTGTGCCGTTAAACCAGGCAATCCGCGTCGGCGCTTATCTGCTCAAGCAGCAGATCACGGGGGTGAAACGCTACCCCTTGGTGCTGATGCTGGAGCCGCTGTTCCGCTGCAACCTGGCCTGCGCCGGGTGCGGCAAGATCGACTATCCCTCCGAAATCCTCAACCAGCGCATCAGCGTTGAAGATGCCGTGCGCGCGGTGGATGAATGCGGCGCGCCGATCGTCGCCATCGCCGGCGGCGAACCGCTGCTGCACCGCGAGATGCCCGAGATCACCGAGAAGATCCTGGCCAAGGGTAAGTTCATCTATCTCTGCACCAACGCGCTGCTACTGGAGAAGAAGATCGACCAGTACAAGCCGCACAAGAACTTCTCCTGGGACATCCATCTCGACGGCGACAAAGACATGCACGACGCCGCCGTCGACCAGGAAGGCGTGTACGATCGCGCCGTTGCCGCCATCAAACTGGCGAAATCCAAGGGCTTCCGCGTCTCCATCAATTGCACATTGTTCGAGGGCGCGGACCCCGACAAGGTCGCGGCGTTCTTCGACACCGTCTCCGAGTTGGGTATCGACGGGGTGATGACCTCGCCCGGCTACGCCTATGAGCGCGCGCCCGACCAGGAACACTTCCTGAACCGCACCCGCACCAAGGAACTGTTCCGCGCGATCTTCCGTCGCGGCGTCGAGAGCAAGAAGCGCGGCAAAGCGTGGAAATTCAACCAGAGCCCGCTCTTCCTGGACTTCCTGGCGGGCAACCAGACCTACGCCTGCACCCCCTGGGGCAACCCGACGCGCAACGTGTTCGGCTGGCAGCGCCCTTGCTACCTGCTAGGCGAGGGCTACGCCAAGACCTACAAAGAGCTGATGGAAACCACCGACTGGGACAAATACGGCGTCGGCAATTACGAAAAATGCGCCGACTGCATGGTCCATTCCGGCTTTGAGGCCACCGCAGTGCTCGATTCCGTGAAAAAGCCCTGGAAAATGGCCGCGATCGCCCTCAAGGGCATCAAGACCGAAGGCGCGATGGCCAAGGACATCCCGCTCGACAAGGCGCGCAAGGCGGAGTTCGTGTTCTCCAGCCATGTGGACAACAAAATGGCTGAAATCCACGCCGCGAAAGCCGCCAAGCTGGCCGCGGCAGCGGAGTAAACCATTCGCCCGCCCATCGCCTCAGCCGAGGCGATGGAGCCGGGCGATCAGCGCCTTGCGCGCCTTGTTAGCGTCGCGGCCCAAAGCGATCAGCCCTGGCACCTGCCCCGGATGGCGCAGCACGGAGCGCAGGATCCCTGCCAGATCAATCCCGCCGCCGGGCTTCATCGGGATCAGTGCTGCTGGCGGCAGGTTGCGCGTGGCGGGATCCGCGATAGCGCGCAGCACCGCGAACGGCACCCCGCGCGCCGCTGCCGCCCGCGCCACAGCGCCGGATTCGAGGTCGATGGCGTCGGTGCGGACGCGGCGATAGAGCAGCGCCTTATCCCCCGCGCTGGCGGCGATCTTGCGCCCCGCCAGCAGGGGGCGATGCGTGCAACCGCCGAGAAACTCCATCAGCGCATAGTCGCACGGATATGTCCGCACCCCGTCGATCACCGCATCGGGAACCACCACCGCGCCCGGTGCCAGCTCGCGCGCCAGCCCCCCGGCAAGGCCGAAGCTGACCAGCGCATGCACCCCTTGCGCCAGCAGCGCCTCGGCGGCGCGGTAAGCGCCGTCAGGCTCGCCGCCGCCGATCTCGACGCGAAAGCCGCTCCGGCGCAGCAGCCGCGCCTCGGCGGCAAGCCCGGTGACGAAGCCGATCTTGTTGCGCTGGGTGACGCCCCCGGTAACCGGGACCGGGCGTTCAGGCATAACTGGCGTCGTAGAGGGCGATGACCTCCTCCGCGGTGGGAACGCGCGGATTGTTGGCCGGACTGCCCGAGGCCAGCGCCTGTTCGGCCATCAGCGCCTTCTTTGCCTCCCATTCGGCGGCGGAGATGCCAAATTTCGCCGGGCTCGGCACGCCAAGCTCGGCGTTCAGCGCGTCCAGCCCCTCCAGCAGCTTCGCCCCGGCGACCTGGTCCGCATCCTCGGCGGCGGCAAACCCCGCGAGCCGCGCCGCCTCGGCATAGCGCGGCAGCGCAGAGGACAGCGAGAAGCGCGTGATCGCGGGCAGCAGCATGGCGTTAGAGAGCCCATGCGGGACATGGAAATGCGCGCCGATGGGCCGCGACATGCCATGCACCAGCGCCACCGAGGCGTTCGAGAACGCCATCCCCGCCTGCGTCGCCCCGAGCATCATCGCCGCGCGCGCCTGGGCGTTCTGCGGCTCATGAAATGCAAGGCGCAGATTAGCCCCGATGAGGCGCATCGCCGAAACCGCGAGCGCGTCCGAGAATGAGTTGGCCCGGCGCGAGACATAGGCTTCGAGCGCATGGGTGAAGGCGTCAATCCCGGTATCGGCGGTAATGCGCGGCGGCACCGAGAGGGTCAGCGCGTAATCGACGATGGCGGCGATCGGGAGCGCGCCCAGGCCCATGATGAGCATTTTCTCATCGTGTTCGGTATCGGTGATGATGGTGAAGCGCGTCACCTCCGAGCCGGTCCCCGCCGTGGTCGGAATGGCGATGATCGGCAGGCGCGCGGCATCGGCCTGCACCGGCACTTTGTAATCGCGCATATTGCCGCCGCCCTGCGCGAGGATCGCCATCGCCTTGGCGGTGTCCATCGGCGAGCCGCCGCCAAAGGCGATCAGGCAGTCATGCGCGGGCGCAATCCGGCGCACCCCGGCCTCGACAATGGTATCGGTCGGCTCGGGGATGGTATCGGAGAACACCTCGAAAGCAACGCCTGCCTCGCGCAGCGGCAGAGTGAGCCGCTCAAGCAGCCCGGAGGAGACCATGAACGGATCGGTAACGATGAGCGGGTGCCTCAACCCGAGGCGCGCCAGCACGGCGGCGGCGCGGCCAACCGCCCCTCCCCCGGTTTCGATGATACGCGGCGCATGAAAAGTGACAGGGTACATGGCTTAATTCCTGGATTGATGGCTCCGGCAGGCGCCGGATGGTTTAGATGGTTCCCCCGAAGAAGGGCACAACCTTATGCGAAGTGCAACCGCCTGTATTTGCCGCGAAAATAGAGCAGCGGATCGCGCCTCGGCTCGTAGCGGACGCGGATGACGCGGCCCACGAGGATCTGGTGGTCGCCGCCATCGTACATCGCGTGGCGCTCGCACTCAAAGCTGGCGAGCGCGCCGGAGATGATCGGCGCGCCGGTGCTCCAGCGCTCCCATGCGGTCGCGGCGAAACGGTCCTCCCCCTTTGAGGCGAAGCGCGTCGAGACCGGCTGCTGGCCGATGTGCAGAACATTGACAGCAAAGCCCGCGGCGGTCTCGAAGGCATGCAGGCTGTGGATCGCGTTGGCGAGACAGACAAGCAGCAGCGGCGGGTCGAGCGAGACCGAGGTGAAGCTGTTGGCGGTCAGGCCGACGGGTGTGCCCTCCGGGCTGAGCGCGGTGACGACGGTAACCCCGGTAGCGAAACAGCCGAGCGCGTCACGCAGGGTGCGCGCGTCCGAGCCCGCGTGGAATTCCGGCGGCTGGAGCGGGACGCGCCGTTCAAGGAATTCGAGTAGCACGGCATTGAACACATCCTCGCGCTCGCTGGCGACGAGCCCGCCCGGCGCCTCGATCTCGACGCGCTCCGCCCCGGCAATCCCAGCCCCCAGATCCTGCGCCGCGCCGGGTTGGCCGGGCGCCGGATGGATCACCAGCGCGGGCAGCTTGGCGCGGACGGCGGCGGCGTCCAGACGGGTTTGCTGACAGGTCAGGGGCAAGGAGGCGGGCGCGGGATCATCGAGGAGGATCAGCGCCGAGGCGAGGTCCGGCCCGCCCTCGCCCAGCGCCACGAGCGCGACCCTCGCGCCCACCCCCGCGCCGACGATGGCCGGGCGCGAGGGCAGTTGCGCCAGGATGGCGTATAAATCCCCGGCGCAGGCGTCCAGCCCCTCCCCGGTCTCGCGGCGCAGCGCGGTGCAGACGACATGTCGCCCGGCGGAGGCCAGCGCCTGGGCGACGCCAGACCAGGATTCGCGCGTCTCGCCGCTCCCCGGCAGGAGCAACACAATCGGGTCGTCCTCGCGGCCATAACAGCAGGCCGCGATCTCCACCCCGCCAAATCCCTTAAACCGCTTCAACTCCATCGCACCCGCTTCCCAAACGCTCTCAGAGCCAATCCAGCGCGATGCCGGACCCCTCTGCCGCTAAATCGTCACCGGAGCGCAACAGCACAACCCCGCACGGCGGCTCAGATGCCATCTGCGCCGGGGATCGTCAAAATAACCCGCCGCACGCGGCACGGTTACGCGGGTTAGAACAAATTAAGTAGCTTGCTGCCGCCGAGAGGCTGGCTGAGCAGCCCGCCTGCCGAGCCCTTAAGCTGGGCGACAAGGGCCGCGGTGCCGACCTGCGTTGCCTCGCGGGTGATGGCGCCGAGCACCTGGTTGGTGATCTGCGCCGCCGTTGCCCCGCCGCTGTTCTGGCCGATACCGGTCAGGTGGATCGGCGGCAGCGGCACAATCAGGGTCTTACCCTTGAGCTGGGCGGCGAACTGGGCGGTAAGCTGGGGCGCAACAATGGTGATCTGCCCGCCGGTGACGGTGAGATCGTTGATCACCTCCTTGCGCGTGGGTTTGCCGCCCTGCGCCGCCGCCGAGGATGCGCCGCTGCCCGCGTAGCTCTGCACATTATACTGGATGGCCTTGAGGTTGCTGTTGGTGCTGATGCCCGCCGGGCCGAGGCCGCCGGTTAGTTCGAAGGTCACCTGCGGGCGGGTGATGTTGATCGACTTGATGACAATCGGCCCGCTCCCGGCGAGGCTGCCGGTATCGAGCTGCACGGCGATGGCCCCAAGGATCAGCGCGTGCGCCGTCGAAAAACCAGGCGGGTTACCGATATCCAGACCCGAAATCGTCCCCGCGCCCGAGGTGATCGAGAGGTCAACCTTTTCGACGCTGACCGTGGCGCGGGTCGCCGCCGAGCCGTATTTTTCGATGGCGGTTTTGACCAGTGAATCCAGGTCGGAGAAAAGATACCAGACCGCGCCTGCGATCAGGAGTAGCAGTACAACAAAACCTATGCCGATTTTTTTCCACATGGCGTCAGGTTTCCTATCGTTGAAAGGCTTGGCCAGCAGTCTAGGCGGCAGCGCGAAGCGTTTGCAAGCGCGGTCCAGCTCGGCATTGATACAGATCAATGTTGCGCGCCGAATAAGTTCGTAGAATTTTACTGAGGGAAGGAAAATCCTATGTGTCTTGGCATCCCGATGCAGATTCTCGAAATCGACGGTTATAACGCCGAATGTGACGCGCGCGGCGTGCGCCGTACCGTCAGCCTGTTCATGATCGAGGATAACGACGTTGCCGTGGGCGATCATGTTCTGGTCCATGTCGGCTATGCGCTGCGCAAGATCACGCCCGAGGATGCCCGCACGAGCTGGGAGTTGTTCGACGAGATCCTCGCCGTCACTTCAGCATGAGCGACAATCTCACGCAGGCCAAGCTCTGGCTCTCGCGTATTCATGCGCTACCCTTGAGCGCGCCGGTCACGGTGATGAATGTCTGCGGCGGGCATGAGCGCAGCCTGAGCATGCTTGGCCTGCGTTCGGTGCTGCCCAAGCTGGTGCGGATCATTCCAGGGCCAGGCTGTCCGGTTTGCGTTTGCCCGGAGGAGGATCTGGCCGACGCCATCGCGCTGGTGATGGCGGGCGGGGTGACTCTGGTGGCCTTTGGCGACATGCTGCGCGTGCCTATGAACGCGCCGAAAGGCGAGATCAACTCGCTGGCCGCGGCGTCCGCAGCGGGCGCGGATGTGCGGCCGATCTCCTCGCCGCAGGAGGCGGTGGCGATTGCGCGCCAGGCCCCCGCGCGCCAGGTGGTGTTTTTCGCCGCCGGGTTCGAGACGACGACAGCGCCGGTCGCCGCGATGCTGGCGCAGGGGGTGCCTGATAATCTCTCCGTCCTGCTCTCGGCGCGGCTGACCTGGCCGGCGGTTGAGATGTTGTTGCGCGACGAGGAGTCCGCGCTGGAGGCGTTGATCGCGCCGGGGCATGTCGCGACGGTGATGGGCGCGGAGGAATGGCGTTTTATCCCCGAGCGTTATGGTCTGCCGGTGGCGGTTGCCGGGTTTTCGGCGGAGAGTTTGTTGGCGGCGGTGTATTCGGTGTTGCGGCAGAAGATCGAGAACAGGCCGTTTCTGGATAATTGCTACCCCGAGTTGGTCCGCCCGCAAGGCAACCCGAGGGCGCGGCGTTGGATGGACCAGGTCCTCGAAGTCACCGACGCCAACTGGCGCGGCATCGGCATTATCCCCGGCTCCGGCTTCGCCCTGCGCGCGGCATGGCAGCACCACGACGCGCGGGCGCGCTTTGCCACCACCGCAGCGCCGCGCAAGCGCGCCGGGGAGATGCCGCCCGGCTGCGACTGCGCCGCCGTCGTCCTGGGCAAGCGCACGCCCGACCAGTGCCGCCTCTATGGCACTGGCTGCACGCCGCAGCATCCGGTCGGGCCTTGCATGGTTTCCGACGAGGGCGCTTGCCATATCTGGTGGCAGGCCGGGCTGCGTGCGGCCTGAAACGAGACATCACGATGGTTAGCCGCCGGATTGAACTGGGCGGGCGGGTCCAGGGGGTGGGTTTCCGGCCTTTTGTCTTTCTCCTGGCGCAGCGGTTCGGGCTTTCGGGCTGGGTGCGCAATGGCGCTGGCGTGGTCGAGATCATGGCCGCCGGGTCGGCGGAGCAGGTCGCGGCGTTTGTCGCTGCCTTGCTGGCCGAGGCACCGGCGGCGGCAAAGCCTGTGTTGCTGGGCGATGCGGCGGCGGACTGGGCGGGGGATGGGTTCACTATTCTGGAGAGTGTCGGCGCGGGGGCGGTGATGCGCGGGTTGCCGCCGGATCTCGCCCCTTGCGCGGATTGCCTGCGCGAAATGGCAGACCCCGCCGACCGGCGCTATCGCTATCCGTTCATCAACTGCACGCAGTGCGGGCCGCGCTACAGCCTGATCCGCGCCCTGCCCTATGATCGCAAAAATACCGGCATGGCGGGGTTTGCGCTCTGCGCCGCCTGCGACGACGAGTACCATGACCCGGCGAACCGGCGCTTTCATGCCGAGCCGGTGGCCTGCCCCGATTGCGGGCCGCGCTGTTGGTTTGGCGCATTGAGCGGCGAGGCGGCGCTGCACGCCTGCATCGCCGCACTCCGGGCAGAGCAAATTATCGCGGTCAAGGGGGTGGGCGGATATCATTTGTTTTGCGATGCGGCGAGCGGTGCGGCGGTGCAGGCGTTGCGGGCGCGCAAGCACCGGCCGGATAAGCCGCTGGCGGTGTTGTTTCCCGCCGATCTGGCGGCGTTGCGGGCGTGTGTCGAGATGGA
The DNA here is from genome assembly GCA_035427885.1 of Acidocella sp. GTDB lineage: Bacteria > Pseudomonadota > Alphaproteobacteria > Acetobacterales > Acetobacteraceae > Acidocella. Next base: position 8,981 of record DAOMCN010000022.1, read on the forward strand.
TGACGCGGCGCTTGACGTGCTGCGCGGGGCGGCGCGGCCGATTTTGCTGCTGGCGCGCCGGGCGGGGGCCACGCTGACGGCGGAGGTGGCGCCGGGGATGGCGACGCTCGGGGTGATGCTGGCGGATAGTCCGCTGCATCATCTGCTGGCCGAGGGATTTGGCGCGCCGCTGGTGGCGACCTCGGCGAACCGCTCGGGCGCGCCGATGCTGACCGATCCGGCGGCGGCGGAGCGCGAGTTGGCGGCGATTGCGGACGGGTTTTTGCACCACGACCGGCCCATCGAGCGGGCGGTGGATGATAGCGTGTTGCGCGAGATCGACGGACGGGCGCGGGTGATCCGCGGCGGGCGGGGGTTCTCGCCGGTGGAGCGGCGGTTGCCCTTTACGCTGGCCGAGCCGGTGCTGGCGATGGGGGGGCATCTCAAATCCACGGTCGCACTCGGGATCGAGGACCGGGTGGTGATTTCGCCGCATCTCGGGGAGCTGGATGATCCTGCTTCCCGCGCGCAATTCGCCCGGATGGCGGAGGATTTACAGGCGCTCTACGGGGTGCGGGCAAGGGTGTTTCTGGCCGATGCGCATCCCGGATACGCCAGCGCGCAATGGGCGCAACGCCAGGACGGACGAAGGGTGCGGGTCTGGCACCATCATGCCCACGCTTCCGCGCTGGCCGGGGAGATGGGCGGGGCTGAGGAGCGGCTGGTGTTTACCTGGGACGGCGTCGGGCTTGGGCCGGATGGCGCGCTCTGGGGCGGCGAGGCGCTGCTCGGGCGGCCCGGGGATTGGCGTGTCGTGGCGCGACTACGGCGGTTGCGCTTGCAGGGGGGCGACGCGGTTGGACGCGAGCCTTGGCGCTGCGGGGCGGCAATGTGCTGGCAGACGGGGGCGGAGCTGCCGGATGGGCTCGCGCCTGGGGAAATGGCGCGGCTGGGCTGGGCGGCAGGGGTAAACTGCCATGAAAGCTCGGCGGTTGGACGGCTCTTTGATGGCGCAGCGGCGCTGCTCGGGCTGTGCCGGGTCGCGAGTTTCGAGGGGCAGGCTCCGGCGTTGCTTGAGGCTTTGGCCACACCTGCGGAGGCGGCGGCGCTGAATCTGGTCGCGTGTGGGGATGTGTTAGAGGCCGATTGGGGGCCGCTTGTGCCCATGTTGCGCGATGATGCGTTGGCGCCGCCGGTACGCGCCGGGCGGTTTCATGCGGCGTTGGCGGCGACGGGGCTGGAGATTGCCCGCGCCATGCGCGTGCGCTACGGGGTGGCAACGGTTGGCTTGGCGGGGGGCGTGTTTCAGAACCGGCTGCTGGCGGAGACGCTGCTCGGATTGTTGCGGGCGGATGGGTTTTTGGCGCAACTCGGCGAGGCGATCCCGTGCAACGATGCCGGGTTGAGTTTTGGGCAGATCATTGAATTTGGAGGAGAGCGGCGTGCCTGATTCTCTGGGGCCAACAATTACATTGGCGCACGGCAATGGCGGGCGGTTCATGCGCCTGCTGATTTCGCAGATTTTTGCCCCGCATCTGGGCAATCCGGCGCTCGATACGCAGGCGGATGCAGCGCCTATCACCCTACCCGCCGGGGAGATTGTCGTCACCACCGATGGGTTTACCGTGCAGCCGATGGAGTTTCCGGGCGGAGATATCGGCGCGCTCGCGATTCACGGTACGGTCAACGATCTCGCGGTGTCCGGGGCGCGGCCACTCTATGTCACGCTCGCGGCGCTGATTGAGGAGGGGGTCGAGATCGCGACGCTGGAGCGCATTGTGCGCAGCCTGGGGCGGGCGGCGCGCGAAGCTGGGGTTAGTGTTGTCGCCGGGGATACCAAAGTATTGCCGCGCGGGCATGGCGGGGGGGTGTATTTCGCCCTTACCGGCATCGGCGTGCGCGAGGCCGGGTGCCGGCTTGGGATCGGACGGATCCGGGCGGGGGATCGGGTTTTGGTCAGCGGGCCGGTTGGGGATCATGGGATTGCCGTTATGCTGGCGCGCGAGGCGTTTGGCCTGCGTGGGGATGTGCGCTCGGACGCGGCCACGGTGCTGCCGCTGACACAGGCGCTGCTGGTCATGCCGGGCCTGCGCTTCATGCGCGACGCCACGCGCGGCGGGCTGGTAACCGTGGCGCATGAGATCACCCAAGGGGCGGGGCTTGGCGTTGATCTCGACGAGGCGGCGATACCGGTCAGCGAGGCGACTGCCGGGGTGTGCGCTATTTTAGGGTACGATCCGCTCTATCTTGCCTGCGAGGGGCGCGTTGTCGCCGTCATCGCGCCGGAGGAAGCGGACGCGGCGCTGGCGGCGTGGCGGGGGTTGGCGCTTGGGGTTGGCGCGGCGGTGATCGGCACGGTGGCGCGCGCGGCGGGGGGCGTGGTTTTGCATACGCCACTGGGCGGGGCGCGCAATCTGCCCGAGTTGGAGGGCGATCCACTGCCGCGGATTTGTTAGCAGGGAAGGATTTGGCGTTTTCTAACGTGATGTTAGAAATGTTTCACGTGAAGCATTGGCCGGTTTGGCGATTTTATCGCTTTGATTTTATGTTGTTTTTTGTCTAGTCTTGAGAAGTAATCCCCAAAAATCGACTGTTCGTTTCTTAAAAATAACGTTTTGAATGTTAGAATAATTTTCTCCGTCGCACCTCGGAGAGAATATTTTGTAATTGCAAATTAAAATAGCGATTTTGTCTCGGCGCTGTGCCAG
>DAOMCN010000023.1:0-11496 GCA_035427885.1 Acidocella sp.
AGGTAGATGCAGGGGAGATGGTTCTCTAGGGCGATTTCCTGGGCGCGCAGATGTTTCTTGACCGTCAGCGGGAAATAGACGCCGCCTTTGACCGTGGCGTCGTTGGCGATGATCATCACTTCGCGCCCGCTGACCTGGCCGATGCCGCAGATCAGGCCAGCGCCGGGGGCTTCGTCGTGGTACAGGCCGTTCGCCGCCAACTGGCCGATTTCCAGGAAGGGCGCGCCGGGGTCGAGCAGGCGTTCGACGCGCGCGCGGGGCAGGAGCTTGCCGCGCGAGAGGTGGCGGGCACGCACGGTCTCCGGGCCGCCGAGCGCTGTGGCGGCGGTTTTTGCGCGCAACGCCGCGGCCAGGGCGCGGTTGATCTCGGCGTTGCTCTGAAAGGTCTCGGAAGATGGGTCGATCGCGCTGCTGAGATGCGTCATGCGCCGATCAGTTCACGGCCGATCAGGAAGCGGCGGATTTCGTTCGTGCCTGCGCCGATGTCGTAGAGCTTGGCGTCGCGCAGGAGGCGCTCGACGGGGAACTCCTTTAGGTAGCCCGCACCGCCGAGGGCCTGGATGGCTTCGAGGGAGATGCGCACGGCGTTTTCGCTGGCGAGGAGGATCGCCCCGGCGGCGTCCGAGCGCGTCGCCTTGCCGGCGTCGCAGGCACGGGCGACGGCATAGACATAGGCGCGGGCGGAGTTGAGGGCGACGTACATGTCCGCGATCTTGGCCTGCATGAGCTGAAAGGAGCCGATGGCCTGGCCGAACTGCTTGCGCTCGCGCACGTAGGGGAGAACGACGTCCAGGCAGGCTTGCAGGATGCCGAGCGGGCCGCCCGCCAGCACCGCGCGCTCATAGTCCAGGCCGGACATCAGCACGCCGACGCCGCCGTTCAGCGGGCCCATCAGGTTTTCCGCCGGGACTTCGCAATCCTCAAAAATCAGCTCCGAGGTGTCCGAGCCGCGCATGCCCATTTTTTCGAGCTTGGGGCCGGTGCGCAAGCCCTTGAAACCGCGCTCGATGAGGAAGACGGAAATGCCTTTCGGCCCGGCCTCGGGCGCGGTTTTGGCGTATACCACCAGCGTGTCCGCCACGGGGGCGTTGGTGATCCAGAATTTCGCGCCGTTGAGGAGGTAGCGGTCGCCGCGCCGCTCGGCTTTCAGCTTCATCGAGACGACGTCCGAGCCGGATTCGACCTCCGACATGGCGAGCGAGCCGATGTGTTCGCCCGAGATCAGCTTAGGCAGGTAGCGCGATTTTTGCTCGGGCGTGCCCCAGCGGCGGAGTTGGTTGATGCACAGGTTGGAGTGTGCGCCGTAGGACAGGCCGACAGAGGCGGAGGCGCGGGAGATTTCCTCCACCGCGACGACGTGTTCGAGATAGCCCAGGCCAAGGCCACCGAACTCTTCCTCGACCGTGATCCCGTGCAGCCCGAGCGCGCCCATTTCGGTCCATAGCGAACGCGGGAAGGCGTTGTTCTGGTCGATCTCGGCGGCGAGCGGGGCGATCCGGTCTGACGCGAAGCGGGCGGTGGTGTCGCGGATTGCGTCCGCGTTTTCACCCAGGGCGAAGTCCATCGATAGGGGGGCGCTGGCGGGCATGTTGTCTCCTCGGGCGTTTTTGTTGGAGGAGGCTTAGCAGCTTTGCGGTAACAGATGAAATTGAAAGATTTGGCGCGCTCTGATAGGTGCCATCTATTATGGACTGGTATTTGTTGCGCTATTTTCTCGCCGTGGCGGAGTTGGGGAATTTTACCCGGGCGGCGGGGCGGGTGAATGTTACCCAGCCAACGCTCTCGGCGGGGATTGCCAAGCTCGAGACGCAGCTTGGGCACCGGCTGTTCGAGCGCGATAAACGGCGGGTCTCGCTGACGCCTGCGGGGAGCCGGTTTCTCGTTCATGCGCAGCGGATTGCGCGCGATTATGAGCTGGCGCTGCGCGATATTTCGCAGACGGCGCCGCGGCGTAGCTTACGCGTCGGCGTGCTGCCGACGCTGCCGACGCCGATGCTGGAGGCACTGATCGCGCAGCACCGCGCCCAGGGGAGCGGCGAGGAGGTCGAGCTTATCGATGGCAGCGAGCGGGAGTTGAAGAACTGGCTGGAGGATGAGCGGATCGATCTGGCGCTCACGCTGCTGCGTCCGGGGGCGGCGAACCTGCGTCAGGAGCGCCTTTACCTGGAGCGGTATGTGTTGGTGACGTCGCGGATGCATCGGCTGGCGCAGACGCGGCAGGTTATGGGCGAGGAGTTGGCCACGGATGCGATGATTATCCGCAGGCATTGCGAGGTTTTGGCCGCGACCAGCCAGTATTTTACCCAGCGCGGCGTGCGGCCCAGTTTTGGGCTCAAGACGACCAATGACGACCGGGCGATAGCGCTGGTGCGCGCGGGGCTTGGGGTGACGGTCATGCCCGAGAGTTTTCGCGATCCGGGGATTTGCCAGGTGCGGTTGATTGATTTTGATCTGCAGCGCGAGGTCGGGCTGGTTTACTCGGGGCGGGGGCGGGTTCTGGGCGATGGCGGCTGCGCCTTTGTTGAGAGCGTGCGCCGGGTCATGGTCCATGCCGGGGATGTGGACGCATAAAAAACGGGCGGCACCTTGCGATGCCGCCCGTCTTTTCAGGCGTTTGGTTTAGTACTCTTCATCGGCGACATAGCTGCCGATGCGCTGCACGAGGTCCGGGTTACGCTTCGCCAGGAATGCGCCGTAGATGATCGAGAGGACCAGCAGGCCCAGCGCCAGATAGGGGTAGATGCTGAACGGATAGGACTGGCCGGGCTCAATCAGGCCGTATAGCGGGAAGAGCATCAGGGCGGTGCCAAGCAGCGGCACGATCAGATGTTTCACCGGGTTGAAGTCCTCGCGGTGATGCTTGAGCATATAGACGGGCAGCGCGAGGTTGGTGATCAGATAGGTCACGATGACCGGGATCGTGCCAAGCGAGCCGGTGTCGCCGAACAGGGTGACCGGGTCGATGTTGTAGATGTAGCCAAAGACTAGCACGATCGCCAGCGCGACCAGGATGTAGGTCCACATCGCGGTGTGCGGGGTTTTGTGTTGCGGGTGGATTTTGCCGAAGAACACCGGCAGCAGACCCTCACGCGAGGAGCTGAACAAGATGCGCGCCTGCGCGTTGGTCAGGCCGATCAGCGAGGAGAAGATGCTGGTCAGACCTGCGATGTAGGCAACGATCAGCAGTCCGGCGGCGGAGGTCTTGAAGGCATCTACGAACGGGATCGCGGAATTGCCGATCGCGGTAGCGTTGTTGTGGAAGGCGGTTTCCGTGGCATAGGCCAGGAAGACGTAGAGCACACCGATTGCCAGCGTGCCGGTGATCAGCGCGCGCGGGACGTTGCGCCGCGGGTTCGTGGTTTCTTCTGCCAGCATCGCCGAGTTTTCCCAGCCGATGAAGAGGTAGATGGCGAGCGGGAAGCCAGCACCGATACCGGCCAGACCGCCTGAGATGCTCGAGGGCATCAGCGGCGCTAGGGTCAGCGCGTGGCGGTTGACGACCAGCATGATGATCGCGCCGATAACCAGCAGGACCAGCTCGAAGTAAAAGAAGATCGCCGCCCAGGTAGTGGACAGGCTGATCCCGCGCGACACCAGAAAGCCGACGATCGCGGTCGCGATGACGCTGAGGATCTGCCAGGGGACGTTGACCCCGAGGAAGAGTTGCAGCGTGCTATGCGCCCAGCCGCCCGAGATCACCACGACCGAGGAGGCCGCGATGCAATAGCCGACGACGACAAAGATCGAGGCCGCCGCACCCGCGACCGGACCGAAGGCCATGCCGATGAAGGTTACGAAAGAGCCTGTGCTGGGGCGGTATTTTGAGAATTCCGCCAGCGTGTTGGTCAGGAACAGAATAACCACCATGGCGAGCAGGATGGTCAGCGGCGCACCCACGCCAGCGCCCGAGACGATGACGCCAAAGCCGAAGAAAAAGCTCATCGCGGGGGCGATGTTGGCCAGGGTCGATGCGATGATTTGTGAAAGGCCAAGGCTGTCCTTGGCCAGACGATGGCCATCTCTTGCGGGTACGCTCATGTTGATTCCCTCATGTTAAAGATTATTGAGATTATTGCGAGAAATTACTGGTTTTGTCAAAGTTTGAGTGACGTCTTGCGTATTGCCACACCGGTTTTTTTCTTACACGTTTTACGGGTAGAGACCGCGCTCCTCGCGCGCCGTTAAAATACGCTCGCACGCAACCAGGAAGGCTGCCGTGCGGAGCGAGATGCGCTGCGCGTCCGCGGTCTGCCAGATATGGCGGAAGGCGCTGACGAGAATTTTCTCGAGCTGCACGTTTATCTCGTCTTCGGTCCAAAAATAGCTTGAAAAATCCTGGACCCATTCGAAATAACTGACGATGACGCCGCCCGAGTTGCAGATTACGTCCGGAACGACGATGACCCCGTGGTCCGCCAGGATGCTCTCGGCGCGCGGCAAGGTCGGGCCGTTGGCGCCTTCGAGGATGAGCCGTGCTTTCAGACGGTGGGCGCGCGCCTCGGTGATCTGCCCCTCCAGTGCGGCGGGGATCAGAACATCGCAGGGGACATCCCAGAAATTATCGTCCTCGATCGCCTCGGCGCCGGGGAAATGTTTTACCCCGCCGAACTGGCGTACATGGGCGGCAAGACGGACGGCGTCCAGGCCTGTGTCGTTAAAGACCGTGCCGCTGTGATCCTGCACCGCGACGATTTTCGCGCCGTTCGCGGCAAAGAGTTCGGCAGCGCAGGAGCCGACATTGCCAAAGCCCTGGAGCATGATCCGCGCGCCGCCGACCGGCAGGTTGATGTGGCGCAGGGCTTCCATTCCGGTCAGGAAAACGCCGCGCCCGGTCGCCTTGACGCGGCCCAGAGAGCCGCCAAGATTGATCGGCTTGCCCGTTACCACGCCGGTTGCGGTTGCGCCGGTGTTCACGGAATACGTGTCCATCATCCACGCCATGATCTGCGCGTCCGTGTTCACATCCGGGGCGGGGATGTCCTGTTGCGGGCCGATGATGATGCCGATTTCGCTGGTGTAGCGGCGGGTGACGCGCTCCAGTTCTTTTCTGGAAAGTTTCGCGGGATCGACACGCACGCCGCCCTTCGCGCCGCCATACGGCAGGTTCACCGCGGCGTTCTTGATTGTCATCCAGCCGGAAAGGGCCATCACTTCTTCCAGCGTCACCGCGGGGTGGAAGCGCACGCCGCCCTTGCCGGGGCCGCGCGAAAGATTGTGCTGTACCCTATAACCTTCGAAATGCACGATTTCGCCGTTGTCGAGTTCGATCGGCACATCGACGATCAGCGCGCGCTTCGGGCGCTTTAGCGTTTCGGCCCAGCGCGCGAGATGGCCCATCAGGGGAACCACGCGATCGATTTGCGCCAGATACGTGCCCCAGGGGCTCGTGATCGTGGGCTGGACATAGGACAGGTTGTTCGGCGCGGTGGTGACCGGGCTTATGACGTCTGCCAATTTGGCGTGCTCCCTTGGTGTTTTTTTATAGTCCGGCGAGGGCTAGGTATTTTGTTACAAGATAATCCTCGATGCCGTGGCGCGAACCTTCGCGGCCCAGGCCAGATTGTTTGACGCCACCGAAGGGGGCGACTTCCGTTGAGATAATGCCGGTGTTGACACCGACCATGCCGTATTCCAGCGCCTCGGCGACGCGGAAGATGCGGCCGATGTCGCGGCTGTACATGTAGCTGGCGAGACCGAATTCGGTGTCGTTGGCAAGCGCGATGACCTCGGCGTCGTCATGGAAGCGGAACAGCGGGGCGAGCGGGCCGAAGGTCTCCTCGCGCGCCACCTGCATCTGCGCGGTTACGCCGGTCAGGATCGTCGGCTGAAAGAAATTGCCGCCCAGCGCGTGGCGGCTGCCGCCGGTTTGGATTTTTGCCCCCTTGGCCAGCGCGTCCGCGATATGCGCCTCAACCTTGGCCAACGCCGCCTGGTTGATCAGCGGACCCTGGTTGACCGTTGGTGTGTTGCCGTTGCCGACTTCGAGCCTGGAGACGGCGGCGGCGAGTTTTTCGGCGAAGGCGTCATAGACGCGGTCGTGGACATAGAGCCGGTTGGCGCAGACGCAGGTTTGTCCGGCGTTGCGGTATTTGGAGGCCATCGCGCCTTCGACCGCCGCGTCCAGATCGGCGTCCTCGAAGACGATGAACGGCGCGTTGCCGCCGAGTTCCAGGGAGAGTTTCTTGATGCTCGGCGCCGACTGAGCGTAGAGCAGGCGTCCGGTTGCGGTCGAGCCGGTGAAGCTGAGCTTGCGCACGACGGGGTTGGCGGTCATCTCCGCGCCGATTTCACGCGGGTTGCCGGTCAGCACCTGGAACACCGCGCCAGGGATGCCCGCGCGCTCGGCCAGGACGGCCAGGGCCAGGGCGCAGAACGGCGTCGCCTCGGCGGGTTTGACGATGATCGGGTTGCCCGCCGCCAGGGCGGGGGCGACCTTGCGCGTGATCATCGCCAGCGGGAAATTCCACGGCGTGATCGCGGCGCAGACGCCGATCGACTCGCGCAGAATAATGATGCGCCGGTCGGCGGTGGGGGCTGGGATGGTTTCGCCGTAGACGCGCTTGGCTTCCTCGGCGAACCACTCGATGTAGGCTGCGCCGTAGGCGACCTCGCCGCGTGCCTCGGCCAGCGGCTTGCCCTGTTCGGCGGTCATCAGCCGGGCCAGATCCTCGGCATTGGCTAGCACCAGATCGTACCAGCGGCGCAGGATCTGGGCGCGATCCTTCGCGGTGCGGGCGCGCCAGGCTGGCCAGGCGGCGTTCGCCGCGGCGATGGCGCGCTTGGTCTCGGCACCGCCCATCAGGGGAACAGAGCCGAGAACGGCGCCCGTTGCAGGGTTGTCCACGGGGAAGGACTCGCCACTGTCGGCATCAGACCAGACACCGCCAAGATAAGCCTGCTGACACAGCAGCGAGGGGTCGGCGAGGACGAGGTCTGATGCGGACATGAGGTTTGAACCTTCTCTTTCTGGACGCTGGGACGCTGGACGGTTCAGGCGTGGCGCAGGGCGTATTCGAGCGTGTTCAGCGCTTCGTCAAACACCGCGTCCTGGATCGTCAGCGGGTAGAGGAAGCGGATCACGTTGCCGTACACGCCGCAGATCAGCAGGATCAGGCCGCGTGCCTGGGCGATGGCCTGGACCTTCTTGGTGAATTCCGGCGCGGGGGTGCCGTCCTTCGGGTTGACGAACTCAACCGCCACCATGCTGCCCGGACCGCGCACGTCGGCGATCATGGGGACGGCCTCGCGCAGGGTGTTGAGGCGGGCTTTCAGGCGGTCGCCCAGAACTACGGCGCGGGCTTCGAGCTTCTCGTCCTCGATGATCTTCAGCACGGTCAGCGCCGCGGCGACGCTGAGCGGGTTGCCCGCGTAGGTGCCACCAAGACCGCCCGGACCCGCTGCGTCCATCAAATCGGCGCGGCCCACCAGGCCGGCCAGCGGCAGGCCGGCGGCGATGCTCTTGGCGAAGGTGATCAGGTCGATGGGGACGTCATGGTGCTGGGTGGCGAAGAACTTGCCGGTGCGCGCGGCGCCACACTGGATCTCGTCGGCGATCAGCAGGATGCCGTGTTCATCGGCGATCTGTCGCAGGCCGCGGATGAAGGCCGCCGGGGCGGGGTAGAAGCCGCCCTCGCCCTGGATCGGCTCGAAGATGAAGGCGGCGACGCGGGCGGGGTCGATGTCGGCTTTGAAGAGGCGGCGGACATGGGCCAGCGAATCCTCGACGCTCACGCCATGCAGCGGGTTGGGGAACGGCGCGTGGAAAACATCCCCCGGCATCGCGCCGAAGCCGACCTTGTAGGGAACCACTTTGCCGGTCAGCGCCATGCCAAGCAGGGTGCGGCCATGAAACGCGCCGTCAAACGCGATGATGCCAGAGCGGCCCGTCGCGGCGCGGGCGACTTTGACCGCGTTCTCGACAGCTTCCGCGCCGGTGGTCACCAGCAAGGTCTTTTTCTCACCCGCGATCGGCGCGCGAGCGTTCATCTTTTCGGCCAGTTCGACGTAGCCGGAATAGGGCACCACCTGGTAGCAGCTATGGGTGAACTTGCCGAGTTGCTCAGCCACGGCGGCGGTGACGCGGGGGTGGCAATGGCCGACGTTGAGGACGGCGATACCGCCTGCGAAGTCGATGTAACGGTTGCCTTCGATGTCCCAAAGCTCCGCGTTCTGGGCGCGCTCGACGTAGAACGGCTCCAGCACGCCGACGCCGCGCGGCGTGGCTTTGAGGCGGCGGGCGTCCCAGGCGGCGTTGGTCTCGGCGGATTCGACGGCGGATAATGTGCGGGCAGTGTTCGACATGGTAAACTCCCTTTTCATCTGGATGATGGGCGATGGGCGGCGGACGGTCTGCGACCATTAAGACATTATACTTGTAGAATAGCGCTATGTGGCCCTAAAAAAAGGTCCACTCCGGTAAAACTTATGGAACCACTTCATGGCGACGATCGTGCTTTCCGACTGGCTGCATGAACGGCTCGACCGACTCAGCGGGCAGCCGCTCTACCGGCAGCTCCACAACCTGCTGCTGGCGGCGGTGCTCGAGGGGAAGTTGCCCGCCGGCAGCAAGCTGCCCTCCTCGCGACTGCTGGCGCAGGAACTGGGGGTCGCGCGCAATACGGTCATCGAGGTTTACGAAAACCTGCGCGCGCAGGGGTGTCTCGAAGGGCGGCACGGCAGCGGGACGTATGTCGCCGATCTGTCGGACCAGGTCGTTGATCTGCCGCAGGCGGGCGGGGCGGCGCCGACCTGGGTGGTGGCGCCATTGGGCGCGCCAGGCTTGTCTCGGCGCGGGGTGGCGCTGGTCGAGGGGGCGGGGTTTTCCTCGCGGCAATGGGGGGCGTTCATGCCCGGCGTGCCCGATGTTACCGAGTTTCCCGCCCGCGCATGGACAAGGCTGCAAAACCGGCACTGGCGGCGGATCCTGCCTGAGCGGCTGAGCTACGCGCCCAAGGGCGGGCTGCCAGAGCTGCGCGCGGCGCTGGCCGAGCATCTGCGCTCGGCGCGCTCGGTTCAGTGCGAGGCGGGGCAGGTCATCATCACCACCGGGATTCACCAGTCCATCGACCTCACCACGCGCCTGCTCGCCGATCCGGGCGATGCGGTCTGGCTCGAAGAACCTTGCTATTGGGGCTTGCGCAGCACGCTCAAATCCCTCGGCATGGCGCTGCGCCCGGTCCCGGTTGATGGCGAGGGGCTGAACTGGTCGGCGCTCGGCGGGGTCACCGCGCCGCGCTTTGTTATCGCCACGCCCTCGCACCAATATCCGCTCGGCATGGTGATGAGCCTGGCGCGGCGGCAGGCGCTGCTTGAATATTGCCGGGCCAATGGGAGCTGGATCATCGAGGATGATTATGACAGCGAATTTCGCTATGGCACGCGCCCCATCACCAGTCTGCAAGGGTTGGATCGGCATGGCATCGTCATCTATGTCGGCAGTTTTTCCAAGACGCTTTTTCCCGGGCTGCGGCTTGGCTATATCGTCGTTCCGCCCGCGCTGGCCGGGGCTTTTGCCAAGGGCGGAGCAGAGCTTTACCGCGAAGGGCAGATGCAACAGCAGGCTATTCTAGCGGATTTCATCACCGAGGGGCATCTGAGCGCGCATATCCGGCGCATGCGCGGACTCTACAGCCGCCGCCGCCAGCTCTTGCTCGAAGCGATCGCGGCGGAGTTTGGCGACGCGCTCGAAGTTACCGGCGATAATGCCGGGCTGCATCTCGTGCTGCGCCTGCCCGATGGTGTCAATGATGTCGCCATCGCGCATGCGGCGCTTGACGCGGGGGTCGCCACCCGTCCGCTCAGCAGCTATTACGACCAGATCCCGCCAGGGCAGCGCGGTCTGTTGCTTGGCTATGCCTGCGTCAAGGAAGCCGCCATCGCGCCCGCGTTCTCCGTGCTGGCGGGGATTTTACGCGCGATGGGGTGCTAATTTGCACCTTGTTTCTGGCGTTGTTCCAAACGCAGAAGAATTTGGCTGTATTTATGGTCGATCAGGTTCTGGCATAGGCTGAGCAGCCTGAGCAGTGAGGCCGTTGCCGCCGCCGCGTCTTCGGGGGTTGGGATGTTCGCCGTGAGCAGGGATGGAAAGACCTGACGCAAAAAGGCCATGCTGGCGGCGATGAAAATCGGAGGGATCTGCGCTCGCACATGCGCTTTGCCGATTTCCTCCTGCCGGCGGATGAATTCTCCGCCGTAATCTCCGACAAACAATCCCTTTAGCCAGGACAGATGGGTTATTTTGAGTTGATCGATGCGGCCTTCAAGATACGGCGCGATCTGCGGTTCCTGGACAATAACGCTGTAAAAACGGTCCGTCAGCTCCGGCAAGAAGGGGCTTATGTGGCCCTGGACTTTGCGCAATATCGCCCGGTCCGCGCGGTTGAACCCCGAGGTCTGGCAGAGCGGGTCCATATTCGCGTCGTCTGCGTCATCCTCCGCCGAAACGTTTTCCATCGACAGGAGGGTTGTCGCCACGCGGCCGGTATCGACAAACAGCAAACCTAACATGGTGGCTTTGCTGGCGATCACGCAAAGAATGGCCTCGCTGCTGACACGGATGATCAGCACGTGGCCCTGTTCTCCGCTGATGACGATGCGCTCCATCCCTCCCCTGTTGAGGTCCAAGGCCAGGCGCTCCGCTATGGGTAAAATAGACGCCACCGCAATACCGATCCGCTGCGCGTCCACGCCCGGCGATAAGGCCGATGCCAGGATGCGGCCGTCCTTGGAGACGAGGGCAGAAGCGTCGATCTCGGGGGAGCTGCGATTTAGCGACGACAACACACCGTTGATTCTGGTTTCACGCATGCTGATTCCGCCCCGTACTAATGATCTCCTAAGGTTAAGTGTTATTAACTTTATTGCAATACAACTTCACCCGAAAACCCGAGGAAGCCCCAATGCGCGCTGCCGGCTCGACGCCGCGCAGCCCGGCAAGAGGCTGCGCGGCGGGTTTTTCAGAACCTGACCGCGACGCCCGCGGTCACGCTGTTGTCCGAGGTGGCGTAAGTGCCGGAGATGACCCCGGCTTGCAGACCGCCGGGGGCGCTGGCGCTGTTGTTGATCGTGCCGCCGGGGGTGAAGACGTGCAGATACGCGAGTTGCAGCGTGGTGCTGGGCAGGACTTGGTATTTGACGCCAAAGCCCAGGTTGTAATGGTCCGCATCCGGTACGCGGGTGGTGCGGTTGGCGTTGTCCACCGGGGATTGGTCGTAGGAGAAGCCGGTTTGCAGCGTCAGCTTGTCGGTGGCCCGGTAATTGGCGCCAACGCCGGCGAACCAGGTGTTGCGCCAATGCTCGTTGATGATGGTGTCACCCGAGCCGTTGGTGGCGTGCACGTCCAGGTTGTTGAACAGCGACCAGTTGGTCCACTCGACGCTGGCCATGAGCGCCAGCGCCGGGGTGAGCTGGTGATAGAGGCCGATGCCGACCGAGTCCGGCAGGGTGATCTTCGTCGTCGCCCCGCTGTTCGCCTCCGCCAGCAAGGCCGCCGTGGCC
>DAOMCN010000024.1:0-11335 GCA_035427885.1 Acidocella sp.
CGCGCCGGACATGCAGACGCGGATCGACGCGTTGATGCAGGTGCATTGCGACGAGGTGGCGCTGGACCCGGGGTGAGAGCTGGCGCGGCGGCGAGAAAATCCTTGCCGTCGACGCGGTATCGGCGTATAAGAGCACAAAACAAAACCCGAGTTTTCCAGGGTGGCCCTAACCGGCCGCCTTTTTTTATTGGATTTTTGCTTGCCATGACGGATAGCCGACCCATCCATACCGGCCTTGAGGGCCGCATCGCCGAGATTATCATGGAGCCGCTGGAAGCGCAGGGCTATGAGCTTGTGCGCGTGCAGGTTATCGGTACCGAGGCGCCGACCGTCCAGATCATGGCAGATCGCGCCGATGGTGTGGCTTTTACCCTTGATGATTGCACTACGGTGAGCCATCTCCTGTCCGCCGTGCTCGATGTTGAGGACCCGATCTCCTCGGCCTGGACGCTGGAAGTCAGCTCGGCTGGGATCGACCGGCCGCTGACCCGGACCAAGGATTTCAACAACTATGCCGGGTTTGAGGCCAAGATTGAGCTGAACTTCCCCGGCCCCGGCGGGCGCAAGCGCTTTACCGGCGTGCTGGTGGGGGCGAATTCCGAGGAAGTGAAGCTGCGCATGGAAAAGGGCGAGGAGATCGCCCTTAAACGTGCCGATATTAAAAAAGCCAAGCTGGTTCTGACTGATGCTTTGATTGCCTTTACCACTCAACCGACTCCGACCAACTGACCGAGGACTATTGTCATATGGACACCGCCGTTAACCGCCCGGAATTGCTGCTGGTTGCCGATGCCGTGGCACGGGAAAAACAGATTGAACGCGACGATGTGCTGGAAGCGATGGAGCAGGCCATCCAGAAGGCCGGCCGCGCCAAATACGGCCACGAGAAGGATATCCGCGCCACGATCGACCGTAAGACCGGCGATGTGAGGCTCTCGCGCTGGACCGAGATCGTCCAGACGGTCGAGAACGAGGAGACGCAGATCCCTGTCGCCATCTCGAAGAAGTTTGCCCCGGAGAAAGAGGTTGGCGATTTCATCGTCGATCCGCTGCCGCCTATCGATTTCGGGCGTATTGCCGCGCAGACCGCCAAGCAGGTAATCGTACAGCGTGTGCGCGAGTATGAGCGCTCCAAGCAGTATAACGAGTTCAAGGACCGCGTCGGCGAGATTATCAACGGCGTTGTCAAGCGCACAGAGTACGGGAATCTGATGGTTGATCTGGGTCGCGCCGAGGCGCTGCTGCGCCGCGACGAGACGATCCCGCGTGAGAATTTGCGCAATGGCGACCGCGTTCGCGCGTTCATCTACGACGTGCGCGAGGAGCAGCGCGGGCCGCAGATCTTCTTGTCGCGCACCCATCCCGGCTTCCTGGCCAAGCTGTTCGCGCAGGAAGTGCCGGAGATTTATGACGGGATCATAGAGATCAAGGCGGTTTCCCGCGATCCGGGTTCGCGCGCCAAGATGGCGGTGATTTCGCGCGATCAGAGCATCGACCCGGTGGGCGCCTGCGTGGGCATGCGCGGTTCGCGCGTGCAGGCGGTGGTCGCCGAATTGCAGGGCGAGAAGATCGACATCATTCCGTGGTCGCCCAATGTCGCCACCTTTGTGGTGAACGCGCTGGCGCCTGCGGAGGTCTCGAAGGTCGTGATGGACGAGGAAGCAGGGCGGGTTGAGGTCGTTGTGCCTGATACGCAGCTCTCGCTGGCCATTGGCCGCCGCGGGCAGAATGTGCGTCTTGCCTCCCAGTTGACGCGCTGGGATATCGATATTCTGACCGAGGCCGAGGAATCCGAGCGTCGCCAGGAAGAGTTCCGCCGCAAGACGGGCTTGTTCGTCGAGGCGCTGGACGTGGATGACGTAATCGCGGGGCTGCTGGTCGCCGAAGGGTTCGAGAGCATCGAGGATTTGACGCTCACGCCCGCGGACGAGATTGCCGCGATCGAGGGCTTCGATGAGAACGTCGCTGCCGAGCTGCAGCGCCGCGCACAGGCGGCGCTGGCCAAGCAGGCGGGCGAGCTGGAAGAGAAGCGCGTCGCGCTCGGCGTTGCCGACGAGGTTGCCGCGATCGAGGCGTTGAGCGCGAAAGACCTGATCGCCCTGGGCGAGAAGGGCGTTAAAACGCTGGACGATCTGGCCGATCTCGCTGGCGATGAGTTGGTCGAGATTATCGGCACGGATAATCTGACCGAGGAAGCTGCCAACGAGATCATCATGGCGGCGCGGGCGCATTGGTTCGGAGGCGAAGACAACGCTGGCTGAGGACGATATTGGCGAGGAAGACGCCCCCGAGGAAAGCGGACCGCTGCGACGCTGTCTGGTTCGACGGGAGTGTTTTGCGCGCGAGGAGATGCTGCGCTTCGTCGTGGGACCGGACAAAAGACTGGTCTTCGACGTGGGCGCATCCCTGCCCGGGCGCGGGATGTGGTTGAGTGCTACGGGCGATGTGATAGACTTGGCCGTTCAACGAGGTGTATTTGCCCGCGCGGCAAAGGCGCAGGTGATGGTGCCGCCGGATTTGCGGGGGCAGGTGGTTGCGGCGTTGCGGCGCAGGGTAATTGAATCCTGCGGTCTGGCGCGGCGCAGCGGCAATGCCATTGCCGGGTTTGAGAAGGCGCGGGAGTGGTTGTTGGCCAGCCGCGCCGGGCTGGTGGTGCAGGCGCTGGATGGCAGCCCGGAAGAACGGGCGCGATTTTTAGGTGGCCGGGATGTGCCGGTGGTGGCGGTTTTGACCGGCGCCGAGTTGGGGCATATTTTTGGGCGCGAGCAGGCGGTGCATGTCGTGATTGCGGCAGGCAAGCTGGCAAAGAAAATACGCAACGACGCGTTGCGGCTCGCAGGTGTTGCGGGCGACGTTTTAAGCGGGCAGTAGAAGCCCAAACCGGCCAGTGTGAAAATACTGGCCAAGACTGTTGAATGGACCGGATTAGGCATGAACGACGGCAACGACCAGACTGAGACCAAAGGCAGGCTTTCGCTGCGCCCGGCGGCGCGCGCGGATGCGGGACATACTGTCGATGCCGGATCGGTGCGGCAAAGCTTCTCGCATGGCCGGTCCAAGGTGGTGCAGGTGGAGGTGCGCAAGAAGCGCGGCCTGGCCCCGGCACCCGCCGCAACCCAGTCAGCGCCAGCCGCTCCGGCGCCGACCTTGTCTCTGAATACGCCGCCCGCGGAGCCGCAGGCCGCTAAGCCCGCCGCGCCGCCGCCGCTGGCGCCGCCCACCGTTGCGCCGCCGCCGCCGCGTCCGCGCATGGGCGGTGTTGCCCCGCGCGCGCTGACCCCGGGCGAGTTGGCCACCCGCCAGCGCGTTTTGGCTGAACAGCAGCGTCTTGCCGCCCAGCGCGAGGCCGAGCGCCGCGAGCAGGAGAAGATTTCCATCCTTTCCGCCGCCGAGGAAGCGCGCCGCCGCGAGGAAGAGGCCCAGCGCGCCGCCGAGGAAGCCGCGCTTGCGCCGCCGCCCGAGCCCGAGCCGGTCGAAGTTAAGCCCGTGGAGACCGCACCCGCGCAACCCGTCCCGGTTAAAGCCGCGACTCCCGCCGCCGCCCCGGCCCGTCCGGCACCGGCGGCTCCCGGCGCTGCCGCACGCGAGACTTTGCAGCTGAAGCCCGCAGGACGCCCCGGCGCGCGCGCCGAGGACGAGGAAGAGGGGGCGCGCGGCGTGCGCCGTCCCGCCGTTGGCGCAGCGCCCAAGCGCGGCGCGCCGGTCGTGGCGCCAAAGAAAATTGGTGATGACCGCCGCCGGGCTGGTCGGATCGATGTGCAGGCAGCCCTTGAAGGCGAGGATGAGAAAGTCCGCAGTCTGGCTTCCGTGCGCCGCCAGCGCGAGCGCGAGCGCCGTCAGGCGGAGCTGGAACTGCTGCGCTCCGACGGTGTCAAAGTCGTGCGCGAGGTGATTTTGCCCGAGACCATTACCGTGCAGGAACTGGCCAACCGTATGGCCGCGCGGGGTAATGATGTAGTTCGCGCGCTGATGAAGATGGGCGTGATGGCGAGCATCACCCAGGCGATTGATGCGGATACCGCTGAACTGGTGATCAACGAGTTCGGCCATAAGGCGCGCCGCGTATCGGATTCGGACGTTGAAATCGGCCTCCAAGGCGAGACAGATATGGACACCGAGCTGCTGGCGCGTCCGCCGGTCGTTACCATTATGGGCCATGTCGATCACGGCAAGACCAGCCTGCTCGATGCGTTGCGCCATACCGATGTCGCCGCTGGAGAAGCTGGGGGAATTACCCAGCATATCGGCGCGTATCAGGTGAAGCTGCCTTCCGGGGCGCAGATTACCTTCCTCGACACACCGGGCCATGAGGCCTTTACCGCCATGCGCGCGCGCGGCGCGGGGGTGACGGATATCGTCGTACTTGTGGTTGCTGCCGATGACGGCGTCATGCCGCAGACGATCGAGGCGATCAAACATGCCAAGGCGGCCGATGTGCCGTTGATTGTCGCTATCAACAAGATCGACCGCCCCGGCGCTGACGCCAATCGGGTCTGCCAGGAGTTGCTGCAATACGAAGTTGTTGTCGAGGACATGGGCGGCGAGACGCAGGCGGTCGAGGTTTCGGCGCTGAAGAAACTGGGGCTAGATAAGCTCGAGGAAGCGATTCTTTTGCAGTCCGAAGTACTGGAGCTACGCGCCAATCCGAACCGTTCGGCCGAAGGTGCTGTGATCGAAAGTCGGTTGGACCGTGGCCGTGGTCCGGTGGCGACCGTGTTGGTGCAGAAGGGTACGCTGCATGCAGGCGATGTCGTGGTCGCCGGGGCGCAGTGGGGCCGAGTGCGCGCCATGCAGGACGACAAGGGCAAGGCCGTTAAAGTGGCGGGTCCGTCCACGCCGGTTGAAATCCTCGGCCTCTCGGCGGCGCCGACGGCGGGAGAGCCGTTCGTGGTTGTTGAGAGCGATGTGCGGGCGCGTGAAATCGTCGAATACCGCGCGCAGAAGCTGCGCGAGCGCAGCGCCGCGGCGCAGACCGCCGGGCGTGGCACGATGGAAGAAATGCTGGCGCGGATTCAGGCCGGCGCGCAGAAGGAAGTCGCCGTCGTCGTCAAGGCCGATGTGCAGGGTTCCGCCGAGGCGATCGGTGTTACCGTCACCAAGCTGGGCAACGAGGAAGTGCGCGTGCGCGTGCTGTATTCCGGCGTCGGCCAGATTACTGAGAGTGACGTGCAGTTGGCCAAGGCGTCCGACGCGCTGGTCATTGGCTTTAACGTCCGCGCCAATGCGCAGGCGAGAGAGCTTGCGCATCGCGATGGTATCGATATCCGTTATTACTCGATCATCTACGAAGTTGCTGACGATATTGAGAAGCTGGTCAAGGGCAAGCTCGCCCCGGTCCATCGCGAGAAGTTTCTGGGCTATGCCGAGATCCGGCAGGTGTTCAACATCACCAAGACTGGCAAGGTCGCGGGATGTTACGTCACCGAAGGTCTTGTCAAGCGCGGTGCTGGCGTACGTCTGTTGCGCGACAACGTCGTTATCCATCAGGGCGACCTCTCGCAGCTCAAGCGCTTCAAGGACGATGTGAAGGAAGTGGCGCGCGGTTATGAGTGTGGCTTGTCGTTCGCAGGGTTCCAGGATCTGCGCGAGGGCGATGTCGTCGAGTGCTACGAAACCGAAATCGTCGCGCCGTAGGCTGTGGCGATGAAACGGGCACAGACGGCGGGGCCGTCGCAGCGGCAGTTGCGTGTTGGCGAGGAGGTTCGCCACGCGTTGGCGGATGTTCTGCTGCGCACGGAGTTTCACGATAAGCAACTCACGAAGGCGCATCTGACGATCTCGGAAGTGCGTATGTCGCCCGATTTGCGTCATGCGGCGGTGTTCATCTCGTTGCTTGGGGGCAAGGATGTGTCGCCGCTGCTGCCATCGCTGGCGAAGGTTTCGCCGTTTTTGCGGGCGCAGTTGGCGCCCAAGCTGGGGCTGAGGGTTACGCCGGATCTCAAATTCCTCGCTGATGCGGCGCTGGAAGAGGCGACGCGGATCAACAAGCTGCTGCATAAGCCGGAAGTCGCGCGGGATCTGGACGCAACCAAGTCCAAGAGCGTTGCCCCGGACGACGCCCCGGACAAGGAATAAGCTTTTGGCCGGGGTGACGCTGACCCTGACAGATTCCGAGCGCGATATTGCCCAGGCGGCGGAACTACTGGCGGCGGGAGCGCTGGTCGCCTTTGGCACCGAGACGGTTTACGGGCTTGGCGCGGACGCGACCAACGCCGCCGCTGTCGCGGCGGTTTTCGCAGCCAAGGGGCGGCCACAATTCAATCCGCTGATCTGCCATTTTTTTTCTGCTGAGGCGGCGTTTGTCCAGGTTGTGGCCAATGACGCGGCGCGGCGTCTGGCGGCGGCGTTTTGGCCGGGACCGTTGACGCTGGTGTTGCCGCGCGCGCCGGGGTGTCCGGTGGCGCCGCTCGCTGCGGCGGGGCTGGAGACGCTGGCCGTGCGTGTGCCTGCCCATCCGGTGGCGGCAAGGTTGCTGCGGGCGTTTGGCGGGCCGGTGGCGGCGCCTTCGGCTAACCCCTCAGGGGGGATTAGCCCGACGCGGGCCGCGCATGTGCTGGACGGGCTTTCCGGGCGGATTGCGGCGGTGGTCGATTCCGGGCCGTGCGCGGTCGGGGTCGAATCCACGGTGCTGGATTTGTCCGGCCCGGATGCTGTGTTGCTGCGCCCTGGCGGCGTACCGCTGGCGGCGCTGGAGGCGGTGATCGGGCCGGTGCGGCGGGCTCTGTCCATTGGCGCGGACACCCCCTTGCGTGGGCCTGGGATGTTGCAGTCGCACTATGCTCCAGGGCTTGCCGTGCGGTTGAATGCCACGACGGTGGCGGCGGACGAGGCACTGTTGGCGTTTGGGCCGCCCTTGGCCTGGGCGGGGGCGATGTTTCAGCTCTCCGCCCGGGGCGATGTGATTGAGGCGGCGGCAAATTTATTTGAGGGGCTGCATGCGTTGGACGCCCAGGGGACTGCGTTGGGACTGTCTCGCATTGCGGTGATGTCAGTGCCCGAAACCGGGCTTGGCGCTGCGATCAACGATCGGCTGCGTCGGGCGGCTGCACCGAGAGGGTAGGGGTTTTTGGCGAATATGGCGGAGAGGGTGGGATTCGAACCCACGGTAGGCTTGCACCCACAACAGTTTTCGAGACTGTCCCAATCGGCCACTCTGGCACCTCTCCGGGGGTCGCTTGCGGGCTTATAGGGGGCAGTTGCGCGCCGGGCAACAGGCATGCTGAATGGATTGTGTAAAATGCATTGACAGAAACTACTGCGCGGCTATAACGCGCCACTCTCGCGGCGGGGCTTTTGCTTGGCCGCGCACTTTCTTTTGACGTCACCCGATTGGATTTTTACCGATGTTCGCAGTTATCCGCACCGGCGGCAAACAATACCGCGTCACCCCGGACGCCGTGTTAAAAGTTGAGAAGCTCGAAGCGGAAGCTGGCAGCACGGTTACCTTCACGGACGTACTCGCCGTTGGTGGCGAGGGTTCGCTCAAGATCGGCGCCCCGGCGCTGGCCGGCGCGACGGTGACCGCCACGGTGATCGCTCAAGACCGTCTGGAGAAAGTTATTATTTTCAAGAAGCGCCGCCGCCAGAACAGCCGCCGCAAGAACGGGCACCGCCAGTGCGTCACCGTTCTGCGCGTTGCCTCGATTAACGCGGCCTAAGGAGCAGAGACATGGCACATAAGAAAGCAGGCGGTTCATCCCGTAACGGTCGCGATACCGCGGGCCGCCGTCTTGGCGTGAAGAAGTCTGGCGGCCAGGACGTGGTTGCCGGCAACATCATCATCCGCCAGCGCGGCACCAAGGTGAAGCCAGGCCTTAATGTCGGCGTCGGCCGTGACCACACGATCTTCGCCCTGACCGACGGCAAGGTGCTCTTCGAGCGCAAGTCCGACGACCGGGTGCATGTGTCTGTGACGCAAGTTAAACTCGCCGCCGAATAATCCGGCCGCAAACCCTTCAAAAGAGGCCGGCACCTGCCGGCCTTTTTTATTAGGGGTGGACCAACAAACATGAAGTTCCTCGATCAGGCGAAAATCTACCTCAAATCCGGCGACGGCGGTGACGGCGTCACCGCCTTCCGGCGCGAGAAATTCATCCAGCTCGGCGGCCCGGATGGCGGCGACGGCGGGCGCGGCGGGGATATCGTGTTTGAAGCGGTGGAAAACCTCAACACGCTGATCGATTTCCGCTATTCCCAGCATTTCAAGGCCAAAAAAGGCGGCAATGGCTCGGGCGCGGACCGCACCGGCGCCGCCGCGCCGACGCTGCGCATCAAGGTCCCTATTGGCACGCAGATCTTCGACAATGACCGAGAAACTCTGCTCGCGGATCTCGATGAGCCGGGCAAGACCATCACCTTGCTGCGCGGCGGCGATGGCGGGTTTGGCAATGCCAAGTTCAAGACCTCGACAAACCGCGCGCCCCGCCGCTCGGACAAGGGCTGGCCGGGCGAGGAGCGTTGGGTCTGGCTGCGGCTGAAGCTGATCGCCGATGTCGGGCTGGTGGGTAAGCCCAACGCGGGCAAGTCCACCTTCCTTTCCGTGGTTTCCGGCGCGCATCCGAAGATTGCCGATTATCCGTTCACCACGCTGCACCCGCAGCTCGGCGTCGTGCGGCTCTCCATGTCTGAGGAGTTCGTTATTGCCGATATTCCGGGGCTGATCGAGGGCGCGCATGAAGGTACTGGCCTGGGCGATCGTTTCCTGGGCCATGTCGAGCGATGCGCCGTGCTGGTGCATCTGATCGACGGCGCGGCGGGGAACTGCGTGGACGCGTGGCGCACCGTGCGCCACGAGTTGGAGGCCTATGGCGGCGGTCTGGTCGATAAGCCGGAGGTGATTGTGCTGAACAAGGCCGATTCCATGAGTCCGCGCGAGATTTCGTCGCGCCGGGCGGCGCTGGCCAAGGCTTCTGGGGCGACGGTCATGGTCGCGTCCGGGGTTTCCGGCCAGGGCGTGAAAGAGGTTCTGCGGATGTTGCAGAACATCGTCACGGAATCGCGTAAAAAATGATGCCGTCGCTGGCTGGCGCGCGCCGGATTGTGGTGAAAATCGGCAGCGCGTTGATTGTGGACCCGCAAACCGCCGCGCCGCGTACGGCCTGGCTGCAGAGCGTGACGGCGGATATCGCCGCGTTGGCCGCGCGCGGGGTGGAGGTGATCGTCGTTTCCTCGGGGGCGATTTCCCTGGCGCGACGGCAGTTGAACCTGACGGCGGTGAAGTTGAAGCTGGAGGAAAAGCAGGCGGCGGCGGCGGTGGGGCAGATCCGTCTGGCGCAGGCCTGGTCCGATGCGCTCTCCGCCAAAAGCCTCGTCGCAGCGCAACTGCTGCTGACCCTGGAAGACACCGAGGACCGCCGCCGCTACCTCAACGCGCGCGCCACGTTGACTACGCTGCTCGCGCTCGGCTGTATCCCGGTCATCAACGAGAACGACTCTGTCGCGACCACGGAAATCCGCTTTGGCGATAACGATCGCCTTGCCGCGCGCGTCGCCGAGATGGTGCAGGCAGATTTCCTCGTTCTCCTCTCTGACATCGACGGCCTCTACACCGCCGATCCGCGCAAGGACCCACAGGCCGCGCATATCCCAGTGGTCGAGACGATGACCCCCGAGATCGACGCGATGGGCGGCGAGCCCCCGCCCGGGTTTTCCTCCGGCGGGATGCGCACCAAGCTGGTGGCCGCGCATATCGCGACCCAGGCGGGATGCATCATGGCCATCGCCTTCGGCCACCGCCAGAACCCGCTGGCGGCGATTGAGCAGGGCGCGACATGCACCTGGTTCCTGGCCGCTCCCGAGGGGCGTTCGGCACGGAAAAAATGGATCGCTGGGCATCTGGCCCCGCAAGGCAGCCTGACCATCGACGACGGCGCCGCGCGCGCACTCGCCAAGGGGTCCTCGCTCCTGCCCGCCGGGATAAAATCCGTCTCCGGGATATTTGAGCGCGGCGACGCGGTGGATGTGCTCTCCCTCGCGGGCGTGCGTATTGCCCGCGGTTTGGTCGCCTATTCTAGTGCCGATGCCGCGATTTTGGCCGGGCACCGCTCGGAGGATTTTGAGGCGCTGCTGGGCTTTCGCGGGCGTGACGAGGTGATCCACCGGGATGATTTGGTGCTGCTCTGATCGGGGTTCTGGGTTGAATTGGCGGAAACGTCACCATATCTGTCCCGTAACCCGAATGGAGATGGTGGAATATGCTCGTATGTACTGGCTTTGCCGCGACTGGCGCTGACCAAGCCCTGGCGCCCTGGTCTTTTAACCGCCGCGATGTTGGCGAGAATGACGTGCAGATCAAGATTGCCTATTGCGGCGTTTGCCATTCGGACCTGCACATGGTCCGCAACGAGTGGCAGAACGCGATCTACCCTTGCGTGCCGGGGCATGAGATCGTCGGCCATGTGACCGCGGTCGGCGCCGGGGTCAGCGGGTTCAAGCCCGGCGATACTGTCGGCGTTGGATGTATGGTCGATTCCTGCCAGACCTGCCCGTCCTGCCAGCAGGGGTTGGAGCAGTATTGCGAGAATGGCTTCACGCCGACCTATTGCGGCCCAGAAAAGGTCATCGGCGGGCCGACCTATGGCGGTTATTCGAGCGACATTGTCGTGGACAAGAATTTTGTCCTGCGTATCCCCGAAGGTATGGACCTCGCCGCCGCCGCGCCGCTGCTCTGCGCGGGGATCACGACTTATTCGCCGCTGCGCCACTGGGGGGCGGGTCCGGGCAAGAAGGTCGGGATTATCGGCCTTGGCGGGCTTGGGCACATGGCGGTGAAGCTCTCGCACGCGATGGGCGCGCATACGGTACTGTTCACCACCTCGCCCAGCAAGATCGAGGACGGCAAGAAGTTGGGCGCGGACGAGGTTATCCTCTCGACGGACCCGCAGGCGATGGCGAAAAACGCCGAGACGTTTGATCTGTTCATCGACACGGTCGCGGCGACCCACAACCTCTCCCCGTACTTCAATCTGCTCAAGCGTGAAGGTACGATGGTCCAGGTCGGCGCGCCGGAGAAGCCGCTGCCCATCGAAGTGTTCCCGCTGATCTTCAAGCGCCGCAATTTTGCCGGCTCGCTTATCGGCGGCATCGCCGAGACTCAGGAGATGTTGGATTTCTGCGCGGCGCATGGTCTGACTGCGGATGTCGAGGTGATCGCCATTCAGGACATCAACGCGGCCTATGAGCGGATGCTTAAGAGCGATGTGAAGTATCGCTTCTCGATCGATATGAGCACGCTGGCGGGCTGACACCGCCGAGGTTCCATGCCAAAGCGCCTCTGGAGCGTTTTCCGTTGACGCGGAAACGCTCTAGCTTTTTTATAAGCAACTTAATCTGGTTG
>DAOMCN010000025.1:0-11235 GCA_035427885.1 Acidocella sp.
TTTCGCCGTAGCGAAGGCTTTGTTTCTTCTGGCCGGCGATGGTGAAGGTGGCGGGATAGGACTCGCCATTTTGGGCGGCGAACCAGGTTGAGATCGCGGCGTCATAGGCGGCGGTGCGCCCATAGGCGGCTGCGGCCAGCGCGCGGCGGGTGGGGAGCGTCGTGCCGCCGTGCTCGACCAGTTCGGCCAGGATGGTCGCGTAGTGTTCCGGCGCGGTGAGCACGGCGACGGCGGCGTGGTTCTTGGCAGCCGAGCGGATCATCGCCGGGCCGCCGATGTCGATGTTCTCGATGCAGTCCTCGAAGGGGGCACCGCGCGCAACGGTCGCCTCGAAGGGGTAGAGGTTTACCGCCACGAGGTCGATCGGCGCGATCTCGTGTTCCGCCATCTGTGCCAGGTGTTCGGGCAGGTCGCGGCGGCCGAGGATGCCGCCGTGCACCTGTGGCACCAGGGTTTTGACCCGGCCGTCGAGGATTTCGGGGAAGCCTGTGTGTTCGGAGACTTCCTTTACCGGCACCCCGGCGTCGCGCAGGGTTTTGGCCGAGCCGCCGGTGGAGAGGATTTCCACGCCCGAGGCCGCCAGGGCGGCGGCGAACTCAACCAGCCCGGTTTTGTCGGAAACGGAGATCAGGGCGCGGCGGATGGGCACGATATCGGTCATGGGAGGTCCTTAGTTGGAGGCGGGGATGGCGGAGACGGCGTTGGCCGGGGAGCCGTGGAGGATTTTGGTGCTGATCAGGACGTAAACCAAAGTGTTGTCCTGTTTGTCCACCATGCGGGTAATAATAAAATGCTTGAACAGGAAGGAGGCGGAGATAGCACCCATTTCTTCCTGGCGCGGCAGGTCGGCCGGGATGGTGACCGGACCGTGGGCGATGCAGTTGAGGGCGAACTCGCTCGGGTCCGTGGCGACGCCCAGGCCGCCCGCGACGCCGCCGGTCTGGGCGAAGGAGGCGTAGCAGGAGACGTTGGCCACTTTAGGGTCGTCAAAGCGCTCGATCACCACCTTGTCGTTCGGGCCGAGCAGGCGGAAATTGGTGCTGACGCTGCCGATTTGCTGCTGCGCCTGGGCGCTGACGCCAAGCAGGCTGAGAAAAGCGAGGGCGGCGCAAAAGGCTTTCATGTCGGGCTCCGGTTCGAGGTTAGCGCCTCATACACCAGAAGTGTCTGCGCGCAGATGGTGGTGTCGCTGAAATTTTCCTCGGCGCGCCGGCGGGCTGCGGCGCCGAAGCGGGCGCGCAGGGCGGGGTCGTGGATCAGTTGGGCCAGCGCCTCGGCCAGGGCCATCGGGTCGCGCGGGGGCACGAGGAAGCCGCTCTCGCCGTCCACCACCGCTTCGCGGCAGCCGGGGATGTCGGTTGCCACCAAAGGTTTTCCCGCAGCCATCGCCTCCAGGGCGGATTTGGGCAGGCCTTCGCGGTAGCTTGAGGGCTGGCAGGCGATATGCGCGCTGCGCAGGAGGGCGGCGATGTCGCGCCTCGGGCCGAGCCAGCGAACCAGGCCTTGGACCGTCCAGGCGTGCAACTCTGCCTCGGGGATGCTGTTGGGGTTGCCGTGGTCGGGCGCGCCGACCAGGACGAACTGGGCCTGGCCGTGGAGAATTCGCGCCGCGGCGACGAAATCGGCAATACCTTTTTCGCGGATCATGCGCGCCACCAGGATTACCCGCACCGGGCCGGGCGGCTCGGGGGCGGGGTGGAACTCGGCCATGTCCACGCCTGCGCCGCGAATCAGGTATGCCGAGTTCGCGCGCACCATCCCGGCGTCGCGCAGGGCGACCAGGTCGTCCGGGTTTTCGAAGATCACGCGCGCGCCGGGTGGCGAGAGGGTCAGGCGCAGGGCCAGGGTCACGAAAGGTTTCAGTGCGCGGGCCAGGAATTTGTCCGAGGAAAAGACGAAGCCCAGCCCTGTTGGAGCGTTGACGATATGGCGCACGCCCGCGAGCCGGGCGGCAAGGCCGCCGAGGACGATGGGCTTGAGCGCGATGTGGTGCGCGACATCGGGGCGCACGCGACGGTATAGCCGCGCCAGTTTCAGCACGAACAAAAATTCCGCGAACGGGTTCAGCCGTCTGCGGACGAAATCCACGGGGATGACCTCGATGCCGTGTTCGCGGATGTTTGGCGTCGCGGTGCTTTCGTGGGCGAGGAGGGTGACGCGCCAACCTGCCGCCTGGGCGGCCAGCGCGCGGGCCAGGAAATGTGAGGCGAAGAACCAGTCCTCGGTCACTAGAAAGACCAGGGTTTTTTGCGGAGGTTCCGTGCCGGGGGCCATGGCGGGGGTTTAGACCCTTCAGCCGCGCAGACCAAATCTCTGGCCTGCGCGACAGGGCGGTTAGTTGTGTTGCGCGTAAACCTGGACCACCGCGCCGTTTTTCTGGGCGACGCCGTTCCAGCCGTCATGCACCGGGGTTTGTGCCGGGTTGCCGGTCAGGCTTGGGTTGGTCTGGGGCTGGGGGTTTTCCGGGTTCGGATAGGCGGCGCTGAGGATGACGTTGGTGTAGCCTTGCGCGCGCAACTGCGCGGCCAACTGGGCCTGGCTCTCGGCGCCGGAGACGGCGACACGGAGCGTTGGGGTTATTGAGAAGAGGCTGTTTGCCGCGGCGGGCTGACAGGCGGAGATCAGGAGGGCGCCGAGGGCCAGGCTGCTGGTCAGGGCGGGAAGAGAGAGGCTGCGCATGGTGAAAATCCTTGGTTGGGTTTGATTTCTGGTGACGGGGCGGGTTTGACGCCCAATCGCAAGAGAGAGATACGCTATGTTGTTTTGGTTGATAACGCCGGAAAATCTATCTATATTATGAACCAATAGTTCTTAATTGAGGGGGCCGGATGGACCGTATCGGCAAGATGACCGCGTTCACCAAGGTGGTTGAAACCGGGAGCTTTACGGGTGCCGCGCAGCAGATGCGGGTTTCATCCACCATCATCAGCAAGCATGTGCGTGAGTTGGAGGCTTGGCTTGGCGTGCGTCTGCTCAACCGCACGACGCGCCATGTCAGCCTCACCGAGGTCGGCACCGTGTTTTATGAGCGGTGCAGGGAGTTGCTGGTTGAGCTGGCGGAGCTTGAGAATGTCGCGGGCAAGCTGCAGACGACGCCGCGCGGGACGCTGCGGGTCAGCGCGCCGCTGGCCTTTGGCGCGGCGCGGATTTCTGCGGTTCTGCCGGATTTCGTCCAGGTTTGTCCGCAGGTTACCGTCGAGCTCATTCTAACGGACCGGTATGTGGACGTGGTCGAGGAGGGGTTCGATCTTGCCGTGACGATGGACGAGTTGCCGGATTCGAGCGCGATCACGCGGCTGCTCGGCACCACGCAGATGATTGTGTGCGCCGCGCCCGCGTATCTCGACCGGCACCCCGCGCTGAATGTGCCGGACGATCTGCACGACCATAACTGCCTTACCCATGCCACCCAGGCGCTGGCCAAGGCATGGGTGTTCACCGGGGCGGACGGGGTTGAGCATCGCGTCAAAGTTTCGGGAAATTTTCGTACCAACAGCGCGGCGGCGCAGTTGACGGCGGCGCTGCAGGGGTTGGGGGTGGCGCTTCAGCCGCATTTTTTGGTGGCCCAGGCGTTGCGCGAGGGCAGCCTCGTCGCGCTGTTGGAGGACTACGCCGCGCCGAACCTTCCGATCCGGCTGGTTTATCCGCCGGGGCGGTATCTCGCCGCCAAGGTTCGGGCGTTTGCCGATTTTCTGGTCAGTCGCTTCGCCGCTTAATGAGGCGGCTGGATTGAGACTGTCGCGGTCAGGCCGGAGACCAGGGTTACGCCTGCGGGGACGTGGTCCAGGGCGATACGCACCGGCACGCGGGCGGCGAGGCGGACCCAGGTGAAGGTCGGGTTTACATCGGCCAGCAGGGTTGGGTTGGCGCGGCGCTCGTTATCGGCGATGCCCGCAGCGATCCCGGCGACATGGCCGGTGATTACTGGGCCGCCGCCCATCAGCTGGACGCGCGCCGGGTCGCCCAGGGCGATGCGCGGCAGCTTGGTTTCCTCGAAATAGCCGTCCACGTAGAAAGCGTCCGTCGCCACCAGCGCCGCGACGCCCTGGCCGGTGGTCACGTAATCTCCTGGCTCCAGGCCGGAATTGGCGATCTGCCCGCTGACTGGGGCGCGTACGGTGGTGCGCGCGAGATTCAGGGTGGCGGTGTCACAATCGGCCTGGGCCTCGGCCTCGGCGGCGGCGGCTTCGGCGGCGGCGGCTTCGCTTTGCTGGCGCGTCTGCTGGGAGACGGCGTCCTGGGAGACATTGGCGTAGCGCGCGGCGTCGCGCTCGGCCTGGGCGCTCACCGCCTGGGCGGCGGCCAGCTTGGCCTGGGCCAGATTCAGGGCTAGGCGGTAGCGGGCGGTGTCGATGGTGAAGAGGATCTGACCGGCATGGACCGTCTCATTGTCATGGATGAAGACCTGCGCCACGAGGCCGGAGACGTCCGGGGCGACCTGGACGACATCGGCGCGGACCCGGCCGTCGCGCGTCCAGGGGGCGTCCATGTAATAGACCCAGAGATTCCAGCCGATGACGGCGGCGATGGCCACCACGGCAAGAGTAACGGCGAGACGAAGCAGTAGGGCTTGAGGTTTCATGGGTCCAGGATCAGTACAAAAGGGAAGAGGGAAGGCCGGTCAGCACGGCGGAGGCCACGCCGAGCAGGATGATCAGCACGGCGAAGTCGAACAGCGCCTGGTGCCAGACGAAGCGGTACAGGCCAAAGCGCAGCATCACCCGGCGCAAAAGCGTGGTCAGCACCAGGGCGAGGCCGAGGGCGGCCAGCAAGGGCGAGATGAAAATCCCGTAAAGATCGATTTCGCCGTTCATTGGGCGGGCTCCATTGCGCTGTGCAGCAATGCCACAGGGGGCGTTGCCTCGGGGAAAAAAGCGTAGCGCAGGCCGATTAGCGACATCAGCGCCTCACGCACGCGCGGGGTGCGCTCTGCGCCCGCCAGGGCGGCGATGGCGCTGTCTAGGGCGGCGCGCAGGGCTGGGACGGCGGGGCGCAGCGGGTCGCCCCGGTAGTGGCGGGCCATGCGGCGCAGGACGCGCGCGATCAGCGGTTTCGCGGCGGCGGGGAGGGAGGCGGTGTCGCGCTGCAGGGCCTGGGCGTTCAGCCCGTTGCGCAGGTCGCGCAGCATGCCGGTGATGATCAGCCCGGTTTCCGGTGCGGCCTGCGCCATGCGCGGGAGCAGCAGGCCGAGGCGGTCGAGCAGCTTGCCTGTGAAATAGGCGCGCTCCTGCGGGCGCTCGGTGGTTGCTGCGATGTCCGCCCAGGTTGCGCGCATCTGGCGCCGAGTGATCCAGTCGATCCCGGCGAGGCGGATCAGCCGCGTCATTACCATCGCCGAGGCGATGCCCAGGAGAAGAGCAAGCGCACCGTTGATGAAGGCGACGAAATTGCCCTGGTAAGTGTTTTGCAGCCCGATCTGGGTCGTGCTGATTACCCCCAGGGTCATCCCCAGGCTCGTCGTCGAGGGGCGCGCCGCGAGGATGCCCGAGGCCAGCAGGTATGGGGCCATGACCAGGACCAGGGCGGTGAAATCCTCCACGCGCGGGAGCAGGACGAAGATAAACAGCAGGCCGAAGCCAACGGCCAGGACGGATTGGCGCAGCATGTTGCGCATCGCGGCGGCGGGGTCGTCCAGGGCGGCGTAAAAGCTGCAGGCGACCGCCGCCATTACGGCCGCGTTGCCGCCCGAGGGCCAGCCGGTGCCGATCCAGAAGGCGCACAGAAGCAGCAGGGTCAGCGCAGCGCCCAGCGCCGAGAGCAGCGCCAGCCCGTGGTCACGTACTTTCACCGGGGCGGCGAGGCCCGCGAGGTAGGTCGCGTGCGCCTCGGGGGCGGGCGTGCCTTCGGCGATGTGGCGGCGGAGCTGGCGCTCATAATGCACCAGCCCGACCAACTCGCGCAGGCGCGCAAGCAGCGAGGCGCGCAGGAGCGAGGCCCAGTCCGCCCCGCATTCCGTCCGTTCCAGGGTTGAGATTTCATGTTGGAGGGGGGCTGTTGCCGTGTTGGCGGCGCTCTGCCCAGCCTGGACCCAGGCGGCGGTGTCGTCGAGCAGGGTTTGCAGTGGCGGGGTCATGCCATCGAGAGCCTTGAGCTGCGCCACGCGGTCGCCCACCGCGCTCAGGATCGGGATCAGCGAGAGCACCGACTGGCGGAGCTGGGCGACGGGTTTGGCCATCACCTGCCAATGTGCGGATTCGTAGGAAAGATGCGGGATCAACATGCCGATCGCCACCGCGTCCCCGGCAAGGCGGGTGCGCTGGATGTGCAGCGCGGCGCTCTCGTTGCCCGCCAGCGCTTGTATCGCCCAGTCCTGCGCCGGGATGGCCCAGGCGCTCATGCGCGTCGTTAGCATTGGCCCCAGCGAGCGCGGGAAGAACAGACTGCCGACCGCAGTGGTGCAGGCGATGCCGAGGGAGATTTCCTCGACCCGCGCCAAGGCGATGTCGAAAATCGCCTGCGGGTGGGCGAGGGCCTGGAAGCCGATGATCCCGGCGCTGTAGCCCGCCAGCATGAATAGGTAGCTGCGCGCCGAGCGGTCCAGCAGTGCCACGTAGAGGCAGCCGCCGACCCAGAGCGCCAGGGCGAGGCTCAGGAGTACCGGCGCATCGACCAGATTGGGCACCAACGCCACCGCCGTCATGCCACCAAGGAGCGTGCCGCAGAGACGGTATACGCCTTTGGCGCGCATCGCCCCGGTGAAAGGCTGGGCAACGATAAAGGAGGTCGGGATCACCCAATAGGGCGATTCAAGGCCGAGGCCGAAGGCGATTGCCAGCGCCAGCAGCGCACCGGTGGTGGTTTTCACGGCGAAATTGAACTCGTGAACGCCAAGTTGCCAGCGCGCGGGGAAGAACGTCGCGCTCATGGGGGTGCTAAATAAGTCAACAATGATGTCATGTTTTATGACATGGAAGGGCGCCGCTCCCTTGTCAACCGGCCAAAACGCGGGGCCAGGTTACGCTTTTGTTTGCCAGCGCGCCAGGATTTTTTCCGCGCTGGCCGGTGTGACCAGGACCGGGCTGGGGGGAGGTGCCGCGCTGCGCGAAAAGCGCGGGGCTGGGGCGGATTGGGTAATCCCTTCTACATCCACGAAATTTTTGCGCGCGGCGTTGTGCGCATGGGCGGGGGCTTCAGCCATGTTCAGGACCGGGGTGACGCAGGCGTCCGAGCCTTCGAACAGCGTCTCCCAATCGGCGCGCGGTCTTGCGGCAAAAATCGTGGTCAGCCTTGCGCGCATGGCGGGCCAGGTTGACTTGTCGTACTGGCGGGCGAAGGCGGGGTCGTCCTTGAGGCCGAGGCGGTCCAGCAGGGCGGCGTAGAATTGCGGCTCCAGCGGGCAGACGACGAGGTATTTGTCATCCAAGGTTGCGTAACAGGCGTAGAACGGCGTGCCGCCGTCGAGCAGGTTCGCGCTGCGCTCCAGGCTCCAGGCGTCCGCGGCGTACAGGCTGTGCATCAGACTCATCAGCAGGGCGCTGCCATCGACCATCGCGGCGTCTACGACCTGGCCCTGGCCTGAGCGCTGGGCCTCTAGCATGGCGGCCAGCAGGCCGAAGGCTAGGAACATCGCTCCGCCGCCGAAATCGGCTACCAGGTTGAGCGGCGGCGGTGGCGGCAGGCTGGGGTCGCCAATGGCGGCGATGACGCCGCTCAGCGCGGCGTAGTTGAGGTCATGCCCGGCGCGCTGGGAGAGCGGGCCGCTCTGGCCCCAGCCGGTCATGCGGCCATAGACGAGGCGGGGGTTCAGGGCGGCGGCGGCCTCCGGGCCGAAGCCGAGCTTTTCCATCGTGCCGGGACGGAAACCCTCGATCAGCGCGTCGGCGTGGGCGATCAGGGCGCGCAGGGTGGTGCGGTCGGGCTCGGTCTTCAGGTCGAGGGTGAGGGTTTCGCGGCCACGGTTCAGCACGTCGCGATCAGGGGGCAGGGGCAGGGGGGAAATCTGGCCGGGGCGGGCGATGCGGATCACCTGCGCGCCGTGGTCGGCAAGGAGCATCGCGCAGAACGGAGCGGGGCCGAGCCCGGCCATTTCCACGATTTTGAGGCCGCTCAGTACGCCCGCCATCAGCCCGCCGCCAGGGCGCGGGCGATGACGAGGCGCTGGATGTCGCTCGTGCCTTCGTAGATTTGGCAGACGCGGACATCTCGGTAGATGCGCTCGACCGGGTAGTCCGCGAGGTAGCCATAGCCGCCGTGGATCTGGATCGCGTCCGAGCAGACGCGCTCGGCGATTTCGCTGGAGAAGAGTTTGGCCATCGAGGCTTCCTTCAGGCAGGGGCGTTTGGCGTCACGCAGGGAGGCGGCGTGTAGCACCATCTGCTCAGCGGCTTCAATTCTTGTCGCCATGTCGGCGAGGCGGAAGGCGATGGCCTGGTGCTCGATGATCGCCTTGCCAAATTGGCGGCGCTCCTTGGCGTAGGCGAGGGCGGCCTCGAACGCGCCGCGCGCCATGCCCACGGCCTGCGCCGCGATGCCGATGCGTCCACCTTCGAGGTTGGCCAGGGCGATTTTCAGACCCTCACCCTCCGCACCGAGGCGCAGGCTGGCGGGGATGCGTATGTCCTCGAAGACCAGGGCGCAGGTGTCCGAGGCGTGCTGGCCGAGTTTGTCCTCGATTTTCGCCACGACGAAGCCGGGGGTGTCGGTGGGCACAATGAAGGCGCTGATGCCTTTCTTGCCTGCGGCGGGATCGGTCACGGCGAAGAGGATCGCCACTTTCGCGTTCTTGCCCGAGGTGATGAATTGTTTGGCGCCGGTGATCACGTAGTCTTCGCCGTCGTGCCGGGCGCGGGTGGTGATTGCGCTGGCGTCCGAGCCTGCGCCCGGTTCAGTCAGGCAGAAACAGGCGAGCATCTCGCCGCGCGCCATGGGCTTGAGGAAGCGTTCTTTTTGCGCGTCCGTGCCAAAGCTCAGGATGGGCATGCAGCCGACGCCGTTGTGCACGCTCATGATAGTCGAGACCGCGCCGCAGGCGGCGGCGATTTCGATCACCGCCATTGCGTAGGCGACGTAATCCGCGCCCGCGCCGTCCCATTCGGGCGGGATGGTCATGCCCATGAATCCCAGCGCGCCCATCTGCGCGATGGCGTCGGCGGGGAAGGCGTGGTCGCGCTCCCAGGCGGCGGCGTTGGGGGCCAGGACCTCGCGGGCAAAGTCGCGCGCGGTGTCGCGGATCATGGTTTGGTCTTCGGTCGGGATCATGTGAGCTCCAGTGCCAGGGCGGTGGCTTCTCCGCCGCCGATGCACAGCGAAGCGACGCCGCGCTTCAGGCCGTATTTTTGCAACGCCGCGAGCAGCGTGACGAGGATGCGCGCGCCGGACGCGCCGATGGGGTGGCCAAGGGCGCAGGCTCCGCCGTGGACGTTTACCTTTTCATGGGCGAGGCCGAGGTCGCGCATCGCGATCATCGTCACCACGGCAAAGGCCTCGTTGATTTCCCAGAGGTCCACGTCCCGCGCCTGCCAGTCGAGTTTTTCCAGCAGTGTGCGAATGGCGCCGACCGGGGCGGAGGGGAAGAGGCTGGGTTTGTCCGCGAAATTGCTGTGGCTGAGGATGGTGGTGAGCGGTTTCAGGCCGCGTTTCTCGGCTTCCGAGCGGCGCATCAGGACCAAGGCGGCGGCGCCGTCCGAGATCGAGGAGGCGTTCGCGGCGGTGACGGTGCCGCCTTTGCGGAAGGCGGGTTTCAGGGTAGGGATTTTCTCAGGCCGCGCCTTGGCCGGTTGTTCGTCCTGGGCGACCAAGGTTTCGCCTTTGCGGGTTGTTACTGAAACCGGAACGATCTCACCTGCGAAGGTGCCGTCGGTCGAAGCTTTGAGGGCGCGGGCGAGCGAGGCGGTGGCGAAATCGTCCTGTTCGGCGCGGGTGAAGCCGTAGGCTTGGGCGGCGTCTTCGGCGAAGGTGCCCATCAGGCGACCGGGTTCGTAGGCGTCTTCCAGGCCGTCTTGGAACATGTGGTCGATCAGCCGGTCGTGACCGAGGCGGTAGCCGGTGCGCGCTTTGGCCAGCAGGTAGGGCGCGTTGGACATGCTCTCCATGCCGCCTGCCAGCATCACCTTGTTGGTGCCGGCCAGTAGCAGGTCATGGGCAAGCATTACCGCCTTCATACCCGAGCCGCACATTTTGTTGACCGTGGTGCAGCCTGTGGAATTTGGGATTCCGGCCGCGAGCGACGCCTGGCGCGCCGGGGCCTGGCCCTGGCCCGCGGGCAGGACACAGCCCATGATGACCTCCTCCACCGCGTCCGGCGCGATGCCCGCGCGTTCTACCGCTGCCCGGATGGCAGCCGCGCCGAGTTGGGGCGCGGCGAGGGGGGAAAGATCGCCTTGCAGACCGCCCATCGGGGTGCGTACGGCGCTGACAATGACTACGGGATCGCTCATATTCGGTGCTCCAGAAAGGGGTTAGCGCGGGGCCATGCGCAGCGCGCCGTCGAGGCGGATGGTTTCGCCGTTCAGCATCACGTTTTCGCAAATATGTTGTGCCAGGGCGGCGAATTCCGCAGGGCGGCCAAGGCGGGAGGGGAAGGGTACACTGCGGCCGAGTGCGTCCTGGACCTCTTGTTTCATGCCCGCCATCATCGGCGTCTCGAAAACGCCGGGGGCGATGGTCACCATGCGCACGCCGCTGCTGGCGAGTTCGCGCGCGATCGGCAGGGTCAGGCCGACGACGCCCGCTTTGGACGCAGCATAGGCCGCCTGGCCGATCTGGCCGTCGAAGGCGGCGATCGAGGCGGTGTTGAGGATCACCCCGCGTTCGCCGTCCGCGCCGGGGGCTTCTTTTACCATCGCCGCGGCGGCGAGGCGGATCATATTGAAGGTGCCGATCAGGTTGATGGCGATGGCGCGGGTGAAACGCTCCAGGGAATGTGGGCCGTCGCGGCCGATGATTTTTTCGCCGGGCGCGATGCCGGCGCAGTTCACCAGACCGTGCAGATGGCCGAAGGCGCCCAGCGCCAGTTGTACTGCCGCCATGCCATCGGCCTCCTGGGTCACGTCGGTCGGGGCGAAGCGAGTACTATCGCCAAGCTCTGCGGCCAGGGCTTCGCCCGCGCCGTGGTTGACATCCGCGAGCACGATTTTGGCGCCTGCAGCGGCGAAGCGGCGGGCTACTGCGGCGCCCAGGCCGGAGCTTGCGCCGGTGATAAGAAAGACCTGGTCCTTGAGCTGCATGGTTTGGTTCCTTTGAGAGCAAGGTAGTTTTTCATTAAATCAATTGATTTAATGAAAAACGGCCAACTTG
>DAOMCN010000026.1:0-11075 GCA_035427885.1 Acidocella sp.
GGCGGCGCGAACCTGCCGCACCAGGCCGATGTTTTCCCCGACAAGGAACATTTCGGCCGTATCTTCTTCAATCAGGCGAACATGAGCGCACGCGGCATCGCCCAGATCGCCTGCGTCATGGGCCTGTCCACCGCGGGCGGCGCGTATGTCCCCGCGATGAGCGATGAGACCGTGATCGTGCGCGGCTCCGGCCCGGAGAGCCAGGGCGCGATTTTCCTGGCTGGCCCCCCGCTGGTTAAAGCCGCCACCGGCGAGGTCATCTCCGCCACCGAACTCGGCGGTGCTGACACCCACGCCCGCAAATCCGGCGTAGTGGATCATGTGGCCGCCAACGACGAACACGCTCTCGCCATCGTGCGAGACATCGTCTCGCGCCTGAACACGGTCAAGCGTATCGATATCGAAGTAAAACCCTCCGTTCCGCCGCGCTACAACCCTCAGGACCTCTACGGCATCATCCCAGCGGACGTGCGCGCCCCCTACGATGTGCGCGAGATCATCGCCCGCCTCGTCGATGCCTCTGAATTGCATGAATTCAAACCGCTCTATGGTTCGAGTATCGTCACCGGCTTCGCCCGCATCTGGGGCTTCCCCGTTGCCATCCTCGCCAATAACGGCGTGTTGTTCTCCGAATCCGCGCAAAAAGCAGCCCATTTCATCGAACTCGCCTGCCAGCGCCGCACGCCTCTGGTATTCCTGCAAAACATCTCCGGCTTCATGGTCGGCGGCAAATATGAGGCAGGCGGCATCGCCAAGGACGGCGCGAAAATGGTCACCGCCGTCGCCACCGCCACGGTGCCCAAATTCACCATCCTCATCGGCGGCAGCTTTGGCGCTGGCAATTACGGCATGTGCGGCCGCGCCTATTCGCCGCGCTTCCTCTTCTCCTGGCCCAACAGCCGCATCTCCGTGATGGGCGGCGAACAAGCCGCGAGCGTTCTGGCCACGGTCAAGCGTGACGGCATCGAGGCTAAAGGCGGCACCTGGTCGCCGGAGGAGGAAGCCGCCTTCAAAGCGCCGATCCGCACCCGCTTTGAGGAAGAGGGCAGCCCGTATTTCGCCACCGCCCGCCTCTGGGATGACGGCATCATCGACCCCGCCCAGACCCGTGATGTCCTGGGCCTCGCCATCTCCGCCGCCCTCAACGCCCCCATTCCCGAGACACCGCGTTTCGGCGTGTTTCGGATGTAATGCCCATGTTCCCCTCCGTCCTGATTGCCAATCGCGGCGAAATCTCCCGCCGCATCTCCCGCACCGCGCGCCATCTCGGCATCCGCAGCATCGCGGTCTATTCCGAGGCGGACGCCGCCGCCCCCTTCGTCGCCGAAGCGGACGACGCCCTGCTAATCGGCCCTGCCGCCGCGCGCGAGAGTTACCTCGTCCCGGACAAAATCCTCGCCGCCGCCAAAGCCTCCGGCGCTAGCGCGATCCACCCCGGCTACGGCTTCCTCTCCGAGAACGCCGACTTCGCCGAAGCCGTGCTGAACGCCGGGCTGATCTGGATCGGCCCGCGCCCCGCCTCAATCCGCGCAATGGGCCTAAAGGACGCCGCCAAAACCCTGATGATCGCGGCCGGCGTGCCGACCACCCCAGGCTATCTCGGCGAGGACCAGTCAGCCTCCCGCCTGGAGGCCGAAGCCGCGCGCATCGGCTACCCGGTACTGATCAAGGCCGTGGCGGGCGGCGGCGGCAAGGGCATGCGCAAGGTCGAGCAGCCCGAGGATTTCCTTGCCGCACTCGCGTCCTGCCGTCGCGAAGCCCAGGCCTCCTTCAACGACTCCCGCGTGCTCCTGGAGATCTACGTCACCCGCCCGCGCCACCTGGAAGTGCAGATCTTTGGCGACCGCCACGGCCAGATCGTCCACCTCTTCGAGCGCGACTGCTCGCTGCAGCGCCGCCACCAGAAGGTGATCGAGGAAGCCCCCGCGCCGGGCATGACCGAGCAAGTGCGCGCCGCCCTCTGCGCCGCCGCGGCCAAAGCCGCGCAGGCAGTGCAGTACGAAGGGGCAGGGACCATCGAATTCATCGCCGACGCATCGAACGGCCTGCGCGCGGACCGAATTTGGTTCATGGAGATGAACACCCGCCTGCAAGTCGAACACCCGGTGACCGAAGCCGTTACCGGCCAGGACCTCGTGGCGTGGCAGTTCCGCGTCGCCGCGGGCCAGAAACTGCCCCTGACCCAGGACCAGATCACCCTGAGCGGCCACGCCATCGAGGCCCGGCTCTACGCCGAAAACCCGGACACCGGCTTCCTCCCCTCGACCGGCACGCTGACCCATTTCAAGCTCCCCGCCGGGAACATCCGTATCGACAGCGCGGTGGAACAAGGCTGCGAAATCACCCCCTTCTACGACCCGATGATCGCCAAGCTGATCGCCCACGCGCCAACCCGCGCCGCCGCCGCCGCCCGCCTCGCCGAGGTCTGCCGTGGTGCCGAGATTTGGCCGGTGAAAACCAACGCCGCCTTCCTCGCCAACGCCCTGGCGCATGAGGACTTCCTGGCGGGCGAGGTGGACACCGGCTTCATCGCCGCCCGCCAGGACGCGCTGATCGGTAACCCCGCCCCCAGCGCCAAAGTCCTGGAGACCGCCGCCCTCTCGCGCCTGAACGAACACCACATCCCCCCCGCGCTAACCGGCTTTCGCCTCAACGCCGCGCCGCGCGTCGAGGTCCGCCTCCAATCCGGCCCGGACACCCATCTTGTCACGCTACACCCACCGCTGCGCGCCGC
This sequence comes from Acidocella sp., assembly GCA_035427885.1. GTDB lineage: Bacteria > Pseudomonadota > Alphaproteobacteria > Acetobacterales > Acetobacteraceae > Acidocella. The sequence goes on from DAOMCN010000026.1 coordinate 2,735, forward strand.
CCCGCTCCCCCTCGCCATCTACGGCGATGATACCCTGGTCTTTGAGTCTGGCCGCGCCTTCGCCTTCGCCGAGCTGACGGTCGACGCCGCCCCCGGCGCCGCTTCCTCGACCGACGGCGCGGTCCTCTCCCCGATGCCGGGCCACATCCTTTCCGTCGCCGTCGCCGAGGGCGATGTGGTAAGCAAAGGCGCCCCCCTGCTGGTGATGGAGGCAATGAAAATGGAAATGACCCTGTCCGCCCCGATGCACGGCACCGTCACCGGCCTGACCCTGATCCCCGGCGAGCGCGTCGCCGAGGGTGTCCTCCTGCTGCGCCTCAAAACCGGAGACTGAATATGGCCGGAAAATACTTCGAACAATTCGAAATCGGCGAAATCCTGCACCACGCCCTGCACCGCACGGTAACGGAGACGGACAACCTCCTCCTCAGCACGCTGACCCACAACCCGCAGCCGCTCCATCTTGACGCCGAATACGCAGGACAAACCGAATTCGGCAAAATCGTCGTCAACGGCCTGTTCACCTTCGCCCTCATGGTCGGCCTCTCGGTCGGCGACACGACTCTGGGCACCCTGGTCGCCAACCTCGGCTATGACGCGGTAATCATGCCCAAGCCCGTCTTCATCGGCGATACGCTGCGCGCTGAAACCACCATCGCCCAAAAACGCGACAGCAAATCGCGCCCTAGCGCCGGTCTGGTGATCTTCGAACACCGTATGTTCAACCAGCGCGCCGAGCTGGTCTGCCAGTGCAAACGCACCGCCCTGCTACACCGGCTCCCCCAATGACCCCGCGCTCCTGGCTTTTCGTCCCCGCCGACTCCGTCGCCAAAATTGCCAAAGCCACCGCCAGCGGCGCCGACGCGGTGATCCTGGATCTCGAAGACTCCGTCGCCCTGGCAAACAAGCCCGCCGCCCGCCAGGCCGCCGCCGCCGCGTTGAAACACCGACCCCCGGGAGCCGCCCTCTGGGTCCGCATCAACCCGCTCGCCTCCGGCCTCGCCCTGGCCGACCTCGCCGCGGTGCTGCCCGGCGCGCCGGACGGCATCGTCCTGCCCAAACCCGACTCCTCCGCCGATGTCGCGCAACTCTCCCACTACCTGGACGCCTTCGAGGCCGCGGCCAACCTCCCCGTCGGGCAGACCAAAATCCTCCCCATCGCCACCGAAACCCCGGCCTCGCTCTTCAACCTCGGCACCTACGCCGCGTCCGGCCCGCGCCTGGCGGGCCTGACTTGGGGTGCCGAAGACCTCCCCGCCGCCATCGGCGCGAACACCAACCGTACCGCCAGAGGCGCGCTGACGGATATTTGCCGTCTCGCCCGCTCGCTGTGCCTCGCTGCTGCGGCGCGCGCCAATGTCCCCGCCATCGACACCGTCTATCCTGATTTCCGCGACGCCGAGGGCCTACGCACCTGGGCCGCCGCCGCCCGCAGCGAGGGGTTTTCCGGCATGATGGCGGTCCACCCTGCGCAGATCCCGCTGATCAACGAGATCATGACCCCCTCCGCCGCCGAAATCGCCTACGCCCGCCGCGTCGTGGCCCTTTTCGCCGCCCATCCCGGCGCTGGCGTCCTCGCCCTGGATGGAAAAATGCTCGACCTGCCCCATCTCAAACAAGCCAACCGCCTGCTGGCCCGCCTTCCCCCCGGATAGCCCAAACCAACCATCCAAGACCTGATGCACCAGCAATAAAAACAACCGGAGACCTAGATGACAGAGAGCTACGTACGCGGCATCGCTCAGCCTCCGCTGCTGGACATGACCATCGGCCAGGCCTTCGATAAAACCAGCGACACCTGGCCAGAGCAGGACGCCGTAATCTGCCCCTCCCAATCCATCCGCCTAAGCTGGTCCGCCTTTCGCGCCCGTGTCGAGGACCTCGCCGCGGGCTTCCTGGCGCTGGGGCTGGCGCCTGGCGATCGTGTCGGCATCTGGTCGCTGAACCGCGTCGAATGGGTACTGACCCAGTTCGCCGCCGCCAAGGCCGGGCTGGTCCTGGTCACGGTCAACCCCTCCTACCGCCTGACCGAGCTGGAATACGCGCTCAACAAGGTCTCCTGCGCCGCCCTGGTGATCGCCCCGCCGTTCAAATCGAGCAACTACCCGGAGATGATCGCGACCCTTGCCCCCGAACTCGCCACCGCCAAACCAGGCGCGCTGCACGCCGCCCGCCTGCCACACCTGCGCCTGCTGGTGCAAATGGGCGAGGACATCCTCCCCGGCGCGCTCTCCTTCAACGCCCTGGAAATGGCGGGCCGCGAAGCGGGCAGGGACCGCCTCCACGCCATCGCCGCGACCCTGAACCCCGAAGACCCCGTGAACATCCAGTTCACCTCCGGCACCACCGGCGCGCCCAAGGGCGTGACCCTGAGCCATCGTAACATCCTCAACAACGGCTATTTCGTTGGCCGCGGCATGGCGCTGACCCCGTCAGACCGCATCTGCATCCCGGTCCCCCTCTACCATTGCTTCGGCATGGTCATGGGCAACCTCGCCTGCGTGACTCACGGTGCGGCGATGATCTACCCCGGCGAAGGCTTCGATCCCCTGACAACCCTGCAAGTCGCCGCCGATGAGCGCTGCACCGCGCTCTACGGCGTACCGACCATGTTCATCGCCGAACTTGACCACCCCCGCTTCGCCGAGTTCGACCTGAGCCGCCTGCGCACCGGCATCATGGCGGGCTCCATCTGCCCGATTGAGGTCATGCGCAAAGTTGTGGACAAGATGCACATCCGCGACATCACCATCTGCTACGGCATGACCGAAACCAGCCCGGTGAGCTTCCAGAGTGGCCTGGACGACCCGCTGGAGCGCCTGGTCTCGACCGTGGGCCGCATCCACCCCCATCTCGAAGTCAAACTGATCGACGCCGAAGGTAACACCGTGCCGCGCAACACGCCGGGCGAGCTTTGCACCCGTGGCTATTCGGTGATGCTCGGCTACTGGGACGAACCCGAACAAACCGCCAAGGCCAAGGACGTGGACGGCTGGATGCACACCGGCGACCTCGCCACGCTGGACGACGAAGGTTTTTGCAACATCGTAGGTCGCATCAAGGACATGGTGATCCGCGGCGGCGAGAACCTCTACCCCCGCGAGATCGAGGACTACCTCTACCGCCACCCCAAAATCCAGGAAGTCCAGGTTTTCGGCGTCCCGGACGCGCTCTACGGCGAGGAGCTTTGCGCCTGGATCATCCTGCGCGAAGGCGAAGAGATGACGGCGGAAGAACTACGCGATTTCTGCCGAGGCCAGATCGCCCACCAAAAACTCCCGCGCTACATCCGCTTCGTCCAGGAACTCCCCATCACCGTAACCGGCAAAATCCAGAAATTCAAAATGCGCGAAGCAATGATCGCGGAGCTGGAGCGTCTCGCCCAGGAGTGCCAGGATCAGGGGTAACGCCTAAACCACCCCCGCCACGCGCCAAGCGTCGATCTCCGCGGCACTCGCCCCGGCATATTCGCGCAACACCGCCTCCGTATCCGCGCCAAGCAACGGCGAAGTCCGTTCATCCTCAACCTGCGTGCGCGAAAACCGCATCGGGCTGGCAACCCCGCGCACTTCTCCCCCCGCCGGATGCGCCACCGTCTTGAAAATCCCGCGCGCGAGCACCTGCGGATCTTCCTCCAAATCTGAAAATTTGTTGATTGGCCCACAAGGAACCCCAACCGTCTCGAGTGCGGCCATCCAATCCTGCGTTGTGCGGGTGCGCATCATCACTTCGAGCAGCGGCACCAGCACCCCCCGGTTCGCGACCCGCGCCGGATTGGTGGCAAAGCGCGCATCAACCCCCAGCGCCTCCGCCCCCGCGACGCCAACAAAGCGCCGAAACTGCTCATCATTGCCAATCGCCAAAATCGCATACCCATCCGCCGTGGCAAAAACCTGATACGGCACAATGCTCGGATGCGCATTGCCCAGCCGCAGCGGCTGCTCGCCCGAGACGAGATAGCTGGAAATCTGATTCGCCATCGTGGCAATCTGCACATCGAACAACGCAATATCGACATGTTGCCCAACCCCGCTGCTCGCCCGCTCATGTAGCGCCGCGAGAATCGCGGAGACCGCATACATCCCGGTAAACACATCAACAACCGCAACCCCGACCTTCATAGGCTCGCCCTCCGGCTCACCCGTGAGGCTCATCAACCCGCCCATGCCCTGCATCAAAAAATCATACCCGGCGCGGTGCCGGTAAGGCCCTGTCTGGCCAAACCCGGTAATCGAACAATAAATCAGCCGCGGATTGATTTTCAGCAAATCCTCAGCCCCCAGGCCAAGCTTCGCCAACCCGCCAACCTTGAAATTCTCCAGCACAATATCGCACCGCGCCGCGAGTCTCTGAACAATCGCCTGTCCCTCGGGCCGGGAGAAATCCACCGTGACAGATTTTTTTCCCCGGTTGGCGCAGAGAAAATAAGCACTCTCCCCGCGTCCTTCGCCCTCAGCGGGCTTAAGAAACGGCGGCCCCCAACTGCGCGTATCATCGCCAACACCGGGCCGCTCGACCTTGATCACCTCCGCGCCAAGATCGGCCAGCACCTGCCCGGACCACGGCCCTGCTAGCACCCGGCTGAGATCGAGGACGCGCACCCCGTGCAGCGGCCCGGCCATTAAAACGCTGAAAGCCCGGTCTGCGCCCGCCCCAGGATCAGCGCATGCACATCATGCGCCCCCTCATAGGTATTCACAGTCTCAAGGTTCACCATATGCCGGATGACATGATATTCATCGGCAATTCCGTTGCCGCCGTGCATATCGCGCGCGACCCGCGCCACATCGAGCGCCTTGCCGCAGTTGTTGCGCTTCATCAGCGAGATCATCTCCGGCGCGACCTTGCCCTCGTCGAACAACCGCCCGAGCCGCAACACGCTATGCAGCCCGAGGGTAATCTCCGTCTGCATATCGGCGAGCTTCTTCTGCACGAGCTGCGTCCCCGCGAGCGGGCGGCCAAACATCTTGCGCTCCATCGTATAATTGCGCGCCGCCATCCAGCAGAACTCCGCCGCGCCGAGCGCGCCCCAGGCAATGCCGTAGCGCGCGTTGTTCAGACAGGCGAACGGCCCCTTCAGCCCTTTCGCGCCGGGCAACATCGCCTCATCAGGCACAAACGCATCGGCCAGCATGATCATCCCCGTGACCGACGCGCGCAGCGAGAACTTGCCTTCGATCTTCGGCGTCTCCAGCCCCTTGGTCCCCCGGTCCACCAGAAATCCGCGAATCTCCCCCGCGTCATCCTTGGCCCAGACCAGACAAACATCGGCAATCGGCGAATTGCTGATCCACGTCTTGGACCCGTTCAGCACATACCCGCCATCAACCTTAACTGCCCGTGTCCGCATCGCCCCCGGATCGGACCCGGCATCCGGCTCGGTCAGCCCAAAACAACCGACAAACTCGCCCGAGCGCAGCTTTGGCAGATACTTATCCTTCTGCGCCTGCGAGCCGAACGCATAGATCGGGTACATGACAAGCGAGGACTGCACCGAGAAAGCCGAACGATACCCGCTATCGACCCGCTCAACCTCGCGCGCGATCAACCCATAGGCGACATACGAGACATCCGCGCAGCCGTGGCTATCGAGCGTCGCACCGAGAAACCCAAGCTCGCCCAGCTCATTCATAATCTCGCGGTCGAACCGCTCCTCGCGGAACCCCATGAGCACGCGCGGCATTAGCTTATCCTGGCAATACTCATGCGCCGCGTCGCGAATGGCGCGCTCCTCTTCCGTCAGCACACCCTCCAGTTGAAGCGGGTCCGTCCAATCGAACGCGGCCAGCTTGCCTTTGGTCCGGACGGTTTGTGTGTCAGCCATCGTCTCTCTCCCCAACATGATGCCACCATTGGTGCCGCAAAGCCGATGCCAGCGCAAATGGATTAAAAAACATTTTTAATGTATAATTAGCATCAAACGAGGATGCTCGCATGGAACTACACCAACTCCGCTGCTTCGAGATGATCGCCGACGAACTGCACTTCGCCCGCGCCGCCGAGCGTCTCGGCACCACCCAGTCGGGCGTCAGCCGTACGATCTCGGCGCTGGAAGCCGCACTCGGCACCCGCCTGTTCAACCGCAGCAAGCGTTCCTCGGTAACCCTGACCTCCAGCGGCGCGCTCTTCCTCCCCGAGGCCCGGCTGATCCTGCGCCAGGCCGAGCGCGGCGAGGCCGTCGGCAAGCGGGCAGGGCGCGGGGAGATCGGCTGCATCGAGATCGGCTACGTCGCCTCCGCCGCCCTCGGCGGCACCGTCTCCGACTACGTCCGCCGCTACCGCGCCACCGCGCCCGGCGTCGATGTCCACCTGCGCGAACTCGAAACTCCCCGCCAGATCGAGGAAATCGCCGCCGGCCGCCTGGACGCGGGCTTTATCCGCGCACGTACCCACTACCCAGTCGAGATCCGCGCCATCCCCCTGCAACGCGACGCCCTGCTGATCGCGCTGCACGAGGACCACCCCCTGGCCCGCCAGGAAGCCCTGCGCCCCACGGACCTCGCGGGTGTCAACTTCCTGATCCCCTATTTCGGCGAAGCTGCGGGCTTCCTCGCCCGCCTCCAGGAACTCGGGATCGCGGGCGGCTTTACCCCGCGGATTATGGAACCCGTGCGCGACTTCCTGACCGTGCTGACCGCCGTTGCCGCGGGGCTGGGCTTTGGCCTCGTTCCCGCCTCGGTGGGCAATCTGCGCCTCCCCGGCACGCTACTACGCCCCGTCGCGGGGCTGGACCTGACCGCGGATCTCGTCCTCGCGGTACGCCATGCGGAAGCCTCCCCCGTTGTCTTGCAATTCCTCGCCCAAGTCCTGCGCAACATGAGATAATCCCTCCTCCGGTACCGTCCTCTGGCGTCAGCGCCTACCCAATCCTGAACCGCAGCGCATCCTCGGGCATTTCCACCCCCGGCAGATTGCGCGGGTCCGCCTCGGGCGACAAAACCTGCATACGCACCGGAATCACTCCGGCCCAGACAGGAAAATCATAATCCTCTGCGTCATCCTCGGGCATCCCGTCGCGCAGCTTAGCCGACGCCTCGTTGATCGGCATCGACAAAACCGTTGTCGCCTTCAGCTCTTTTTCCGTCACCGGGCGCAGCCGCTCCCATTGTCCGGGAATGGTCCGGTTCACCATATTGCGCAGTTGCGCTTTCTTCGCGTCAGGATCGAGCAACTTCTCCGGCGTGCCAAAGATCATCACCGAGCGATGGTTGATGTTATAATTATACGCCGAGCGCGCCATCACCAGCCCATCATAGAGCGAGACGGTAAGACAAACCTGTTTCTGCTCCGCCGCCTCCAGCATCCGGCTCGCCGCTGAGCCATGCCAATAAACCCTCCCCCCATCGCGCCATTGCAGCGTCGGCGTCACGAACGGCGCGCCCTCAAACACATAGCCGACATGGCATAACGGCATCGCATCGAGAATCGCGTGGATCGTCAGCGGATCATAATCAGCAATCTGGGCATAACGCTTGACCCTGGCCCGCGCGCTGGGAAATTCAGACATGACTTCTCCGAAAAATACCATTTTAAAAAAAGATAAATCAGCAACCGGGCACCCCGGTCAGACGCCCTCGATCAACGCGAACAAATGACCATTCAGCCGCGCCGCCGCCGCCCGGAACGCCGGCAATTTCGCAGCCACGATCCCCTCCAGCCGCGCCGCCATGTCGTCGCCTAACGCCAGCTCGAGACTGGCCCGATACTCCGGCACCGCGCCCCACTCCGCAACCGTGGCGGGCGTAATTTCGATATGGTACTGAAACCCATACGCATGTTCGCCCCATTTGATCGCCTGCGCCGGGCAGGCGTCATTCTGCGCCAAAATCCGCGCCCCCTCAGGCAATCCCGAAACCTCGGCCCCGTGCCACTGAAAAACCTCAACCTCCGGCGCGAACCCGGCAAGCAGCGGGTCCGCAAGCCCCGCCTGCGTCAGCGCGACCTTGGCCATACCGACCTCGGGCCGCGCCATTAGCCCCACCTTGCCGCCAAGCGCCACGGCCAGGAGCTGATGACCAAAACAAATCCCCAGGTAAGGCCTGCGCAATTCCACCACCCAGCGCCGGATGGCGGCAATCTCTGGCGCCAGCCAGGGGTATTCGTCCACCTGCCAGACATCCATCGGCCCGCCCATCACCACCAGCAGATCATAAGGCTCCAACGCGGGAATAACCTCGCCCGAGTCCAACTCCACCGCGTCCCATAAATACCCGGCCTCGGCCCAGAAATCACGGAAAACCCCTGGATGCTCTACCGCGAGATGTTGAAAAACCAGAATCCGCATACTCACCCCATCACCCCATCGCCACCGCCCAATCCTGGCACAGCGCCGAGACAAAAT
>DAOMCN010000027.1:0-10915 GCA_035427885.1 Acidocella sp.
ACCTTCAAGGCGAACTGACTTCTAACTCTTCTTGTTTGAGTTGAAACAAGGAGATTTTAAATGAGTTCTTTACAAATTGTCACTTCGAGCTTCGTGCGCGGCGCCGCGGCGACGCAAAAATCCGGGTCGGGACTTACCGCCCGTCTCGCCCTGGACGAGCAGACCAGGGCGGACGCCTACGCCATCCGACATCAGAGCTATCTCTCGGGCGGCTATATCGATCCGATCCCGGGCGGGTTGTTCTCGGACGCGGATGATCTGCTGCCCAACAGCAGGTCGGTCGTTATCTATAAATGGCGGAGGCCGGTCGCCTCGGTGCGGCTTTGCGTGCTCGACAACACGCCGGGGCTGGTCGGCTGGGATGAAATCCCCGCCAACCGCATCTTCCCCGAAGCAGTAGCCGAGCTTGCCGCGGGCGTGTCCCATAGCCGGCCCGCGAAGCTGACCGAGATCAACCGGCTCGTGCGGCATCCCGATTTTGCGACGGATTATGAGCTGGTCTTCGTGCTGTATCGGTTTGTTGGCTTCCTGGTGGCTGAGGAAAGCTCGGATATGACGCTCTCCTGCGTCCGGCGTAACCATACTTCATTCTACAAGCGGCTGCATTTCGACTATGTCGCCGGGCCGCGCAGGTATGCGGGCGTCAAGTTCGAGACCAACCTGATGGCCTGCAAAAACACGGAATACGACTCCGTGCTGAAGGACATCCCGTTCGTGGACACCGGATCGGGACCTCAGAGCGCCTATGCGGGATTGCTGCTGGGCGAAACTATCAATGTTTATGGGGAGGGTTGAACCATGCATGCCACGATCACTGTTGTTACCGGGCTTGCCGGTTTTGCCTGCTTTGGCGCGTTCTCCTGGGGCGTGAAGGGGCATTTTCGTTCCACCGGGGCGATGCCGCTGGGGATGCGGGTAACCAGCGGCATCAGCCTTGCCGGATTTGTCTGGTTTCTCTTGCACCTGCGCGCCGGTGTGTCCGGTCATTGGCCGGGCGCGCTGGCGCTGTTCGCGGGCGGGCTTGGGGTTTTTGCCTGGGCGATCCAGGCGACGCGACGCACGCCGCCGACGCTCGCCTTCGATACCGATAAGCCGAGCTTCCTGCTACGCCACGGGCCGTATCAGTATGTTCGTCACCCGTTCTACCTCGCCTATCTGATGTTCTGGATCGGCACGGCGGTGGCGGCGCGGACGCCGCTCGCCTGGGCGGCACCGGCGTTGATGGTGGGGTTGTATTTCAACGCGGCGACCCGCGAGGAACGCAAGTTCGCAACCTCGGAACTGGCCGAGGCCTACGCGGCGTATCGGGCCAAGGCGGGGATGTTCCTGCCGCGGGTATCGGCGCTGCTGGTGGGTTAGATGCTGACTGGGGGCGGCGAGTGTGCCGCCCCCGCGACGGGCTGTTTAGTTTAGCGCTGCGGGTTTTGCGCCGCCGGCCATCCATTCGAGCAGTTCGACGGTATGCACGGTGGGCAGCGAGTCGCCCGAGAGTTGCGTCAGGCAGCCAATGTTGCCCGCCGCGATCAGATCCGGGGCTTTGGCTTTCAGCGTGTCGAGCTTGCGCCGACGCAGGCTCGCCGCGATGTCGGGCTGCATGATGTTGTAGGTGCCCGCCGAGCCGCAGCACAGATGCGGGTCCTTGGGCTCGACCACGGTGAAGCCCGCCTTACGCAGCAGAGTTTTAGGCGCGTCGGTGATTTTCTGGCCATGCTGCAGAGAGCAGGCGGCGTGGTAGGCCACTGTGAGTTTTGGCGTGGCGCGGGTGGGCTGGTAGATTTTGAGCAGATATTCCGAAATGTCCTGCGTCATCGCGGAGATTTTTGCGGCGTCTGCGGCCATCTCGTCGTGGCGGAGCAAGAAGCCATAATCTTTGACAACGGTGCCACAGCCGGAGGTGTTGATCAGGACCGCGTCCAGGCCTCCAGCCTCTTGCTCGGCGCGCCAGGCGGCGACGTTCTGGCGGGCGGATTGGAGGGCGGCGTCGTGCTGGCCCATGTGGTGGACCAGCGCGCCGCAGCAGCCCACGGATTTCGGGATCACCACTTCGACACCAAGGCGGTTGAGCAGGGCGATGGTCGCAGTGTTGATCGAGGGCGCGAGGGCCTGCTGTGCGCAGCCGGCGAGCAGGGCGACGCGGGCTTTACGCTCGCCCAGGGCTTTGTGAACCGTGCCGCCAAGGGATTGCGCGGGGACGGAGGTTTTCGGCGCAAGGTCGAGCATGGCGCGGACGCGCTTGTCGAACATGCTGGTTTTGCCAATGAGGAAACCGAACGTACGGCCCAGGCGGGCGAATTTCAGCGCCGTGCGCAGGCGCTCCGGATACGGCAGAATATAGGCCAGGGCGGTGCGGAGAAAACGCTCGGAGAGCGGGCGGGTGTAAGTGTTTTCGACGTGCACGCGGGCGTGATCGACAAGGTGCATGTAATCTACACCAGACGGGCAGGTGGTCATGCAGGAGAGGCAGGAGAGGCAGCGGTCCAGGTGGAGGACTTCCTCATGCCCGGCGGGACGGTCGTTCTCCAGCATGTCCTTGATCAGGTAGATGCGTCCACGCGGGGAATCCAGCTCATCGCCTAACGTCACGAAGGTCGGACAGGTGGCGGTGCACATGCCGCAATGGACGCAGGAGCGCAGAATGTCGTTTGCGACGGCGATTTCAGGGTTTTTGAGCTGTGTTTCTGTGAAGTTGGTTTGCATGGGTTACGCCACCCGGAGTTTAAGGGGGTTGAGGATGCCGTGCGGGTCGAAGCTTTGTTGGACGCGCCGACGCAGCGCGGCCAGTGCCGGGGCTTCGGGCGGGAGTACGTCCGACGCGGCGCGCAAGGACTCAGGTGCGCGCATCAGCCACCAGACGCCGCCCGCGGCTTGCGCCGCCGCACAGATCTGCGCGTGGGTTTTCGCATCGGCAGGACCTGCGAGCCAGATCAGGCCGCCGCCCCAGTCGAGCTGGGCCGAGAGGCCGAGGGGCTCCAGCGCGCGCAGGATCTGTGGCGCGCTAGAAGGCGGCACAGAGAGGCGCCAGAGTGCTTCCTCGGCGGCGAGAATTTTGACATCACGCAGGTCGCGCCAAAGACGTTTGCTTGTCTCGGTGTCCAGAATCGCGGCGGCGCCGAGTTGGAGGCCCAGTTTTTCGCAGCGATATTTCACCGAGGCGGTGAAATCCTCGATGCGCAGGTACACACTTCGTTCGGAGGGGAGATAGGCCGCGCCAGAAACGGAGAAGGGCGAGCCCAGCGCCGCACTCATTGCCGCGATCGCGCTCGGCGCGTCGGCGACGGAGAGGACCAGCGTCCCGGTCGCTTCCGAGGCGGGGAGGACTTTGAAGCTGATTTCCGTCAGGACCGCGAGCGTACCGAAGCTGCCGGTCAGAAGTTTCGAAACGTCCAGGCCGGTCACGTTCTTCAGCACCCTGCCGCCGAAATTCAATACCTCGCCGCTGCCGTTCACGGCGCGCACGCCCAAAACATGGTCGCGCAGGGCACCGCAGTTCACGCGACGCGGGCCGGAGAGATTGGCCGCGATGACGCCGCCGATGGTCTGTGCCTCGCCGAAGAGATGCGAGGGCTCGGCGATCATCTGCTGGCCGTTGGCGGCAAGCAAGGTCTCGATTTCAGCGAGCGGAGTACCCGCCTTAGCGCTCATCACCAACTCTTTCGGGGCATAGAGGGAGACGCCTTGCAAGGCATTGGTGCTGAGCGTTTCTGCAGCCTGGACCGTGCGCAACATGGACGCTTTGGTGCCGTTGCCTTGAATTTGCAGCGGGGCGGTGGCGGCGCGCAGGATTTCCGCCACCTCGGTTTCGGTTTTCGGAGTGATCATAAGGGGAATACTTTTGCCGGGTTGAGCAGCCAATTAGGGTCGAAGGCGGATTTGATCCGGCGCATCTGGTCCAGCTCGGCGGGAGTGAATTGCACGCGCATCAGGTCGCGCTTTTCGATGCCGACACCATGTTCGCCGGTCAGGCAGCCGCCGACCTCGACGCACAGAGTCAGGATGTCCGCGCCAAAAGCCTCTGCCTTGGCGAAGCTGGCGGGATCGTTCGCATCGAACATGATCAGGGGGTGCAGGTTGCCGTCCCCCGCGTGAAAGATGTTAGCGACTTTCAGGCCGTAGGAGTCGCTCATCTCGCCGATGCGGTGCAGCACGTCCGGAAGGCGGCTGGTTGGAATCACGCCGTCCATGCATAGATAATCCGGCGAGATGCGCCCGACCGCGCCGAATGCGCCTTTGCGGCCTTTCCAGATCGCGGCTGATTCCTCGGGAGTTTGCGAGACGCGCATCGAGACCGGGGAGAAACGCTCGCAGATTTCGCGAATCCGGCCCAGCATGTCGCTCTGTTCGTCTGGCGAGCCTTCGACCTCGATGATCAGCAAAGCCTCGGCGTCCAGCGGGTAGCCGGCATGGGCGAAGGCCTCGCAGGCGTGGATCGCGGGCTTGTCCATGAATTCCAGGGCGACCGGGATGATCCCAGACGAGATGATGGCGTCCACGCATTGGCCCGCGATCTCGTTCGCGGAGAAGCCCGCCAGCATGGCGCGCGCGCCCTCGGGCGAGTGGAGGATGCGCACGGTGATTTCGGTCAGGATGCCGAGTTGGCCCTCCGAGCCGGTGATCAGACCAAGCCAGTCATACCCGGCGGCGTCCATGTGTTTACCGCCGATCTCCAGGACTTCACCCTCGATGGTCACCAGACGTAGGCCGAGCAGGTTGTTCGCCGTCACACCGTATTTCAGGCAATGGGCGCCGCCAGAGTTCATCGCCACGTTGCCGCCGATCATGCAGGCGAGTTGGCTCGACGGGTCGGGGGCGTAGAAATAGCCGCGATCCTGGACAGCCGCCGTGATGCCGAGATTGGTCACACCGGGCTGCACCACGGCGATCCGGTCGTCGTAGTTCAGCTCCAGGATCTTGTTCATCCGCATCATGCCGACGACGATGGCGTCTTCCATCGGCAGGGCACCACCGGAAAGCGAGGTCCCTGCCCCGCGCGGAATGACGCGAATCCCCTCAGCCGCGCAGAATTTCATTAGAGCAACGACCTGGGCCTCGTCCTCGGGCAGGACAACGGCCAGCGGGGTCTGGCGATAGGCGCTCAAACCGTCCGTCTCGTAGGGTTTCAGGGAGACAGCATCGCCGATGACGGAGCGCTCGGGCAGCAAGGCGCGCAAGGTGGCGAGGATCTTCTCGCGTCGCGCCAGGATCTCTGATTTGGGGTCTGGTTGTTTCATGTTCGACTCCTTTAATCCTTATATGTACCCGCAGACGCCATATGCCAAACAAAAAACCCGGCCAGAGGCCGGGTTTTTCGCCGCGTCTCAAAAGACGGGAAAAATTAACCCTGGCGGGCTTTCATCCGCGGGTTCTTCTTGTTGATCACATACACGCGCCCGTGGCGGCGTACCACGCGGCAGTTCTTGTCGCGGGTCTTCGCAGATTTCAGGGAGTTACGGATCTTCATTGGAGGCTCTCGGGTCAAAGTGTTTAATCGGTGCCGCCGTATGCCGGGCGGGGGGGGAGATGTCAACCCGGAGGGGTTTTTTGAGTGTCACCAAACGGTCATTCGCTTTTGGCGCCATCCTCTGTTGATAGCCTGTTGCAGCGGATTACACCGCCGAGTTGCCTGGAGCAGAGATATGAAAATCAGTTTCGTCGTTCCCGCCTATAATGAACAGGCCTTGCTGCCCAAATCCCTCAACGCCATCCGCGACGAGATCGCCCGCGCCGGACAGGTGCTCGGGCGCGATGCCGAGATTATTGTCGTCAACAACGCCAGCACCGATCGCACGCGCGAAGTCGCCGAGGCGGTGGAGGGGGTCGTTGTCGTCGATGAGCCGCGCAAGGGGCTGGTGCAGGCGCGTTGGTGCGGATTCGAAGCCTCAACCGGGGCGCTCATCGCCAATATAGACGCCGATACCGTGATCCCGCCGGGCTGGCTCTCCGAGGTGATGCGCCAGTTCGAACGCAACAAAAAGCTGGTGGCGCTCTCCGGGCCATATATCTATTATGGCGTGCCGCGGCGGGTGAATATTGTTGTCGGCGCGTATTATCGGATGGCGTTCTCGGTCTATCTGTTTAACCGATTCGTGCTCAATGTTGGCTCCATGCTCCAGGGCGGGAATTTTATCGTCAAGCGCGAGGCGATGCTGAAGCTGGGTTCGCCTTCGAATCGGTTCTCTTTTTATGGCGAAGATACCGATATGGCGCGCAGACTCTCGAAGGTTGGCGGTGTGAAATTCACCTTCCGACTGCCCGCGCAGTCCTCCGGGCGGCGGTTGGTGGGCGAGGGCGTCTTTACCATCGGGCTGCGCTACTCGATGAACTTCTTCTGGGCGACTTTCCGCCAGAAGCCATTTACCGAGGAATGGCAGGATATCCGCGAGGAAATGTCCTAAGCTCCGGCAAAACGGCGCCTTTGGGTGCCGTTTTTTATGTTAAGCAGTCATTTGACAATCTGGATAATTCAGCCAATTCCTCGGCAATGACCAAAGTTTCTTATGCGCGCATCGGTTTTCTGCTGACCTGCTTTATGTTCCCAGGATTGATCGGGACGTTTGCCAGCTTCTCCATCCCAGCGCCCGTGGTGGACGAAATGCACCAGCAGGCGGCGCTGGACGCTGTACTGGCCGCGCCCGATGACGCCGCGCAAAAAGCGGCCATCGCCAAGCTCAGCGATGCCGTGGATAGCGATACCGCGGCGCTGGTGATGCTGGGAAGCGGGCCAGTGGCGGCGCGGGTAGCGGCGGCGGAGGCGAATATGCGCCGCGAGGTGGTGGCACAGGCGCGGGCGGAGGCGTATAATATTCGGCTCATGGTCATCACCATGACATTGCTTGGCGCCGCGTTCGGCGTCGCGCTTCTAGGACCGGGGAAAGAATGACTGAACATGTGAAATCCTACTACGCCGCAACCGCACATAAGCAGGATGCGCGACCTCCACTGCACGGAACACAACAGGCGGATGTCTGTATCGTGGGCGGGGGGTTCTCTGGGATTTCGGCTGCGCTGGAACTGGTCGAGCGCGGGTACTCGGTCATCGTTCTGGAGGCTGTGCGAGTCGGGTTTGGCGCTTCGGGGCGCAACGGCGGGCAGATCGTCAACGGGTATTCGCGCGATCTTGACGTTATCTCGGCGCGCTATGGCGAGAAGGCCGGGGCGGCGATCGGCGCGATGGCGCTCGAAGGTGGGGATATCATCCGGCAACGGGTCGCCAAGTACAATATCGCATGCGATCTCGTGCCCGGGATGTTGTTCGCCGCGTTCAACGCCCGGCAGATCCGCGAACTCGAACACAACAAGGCGATTTTTGCCAAGCACGGCCACACCGACCTCGAGATGGTGGACCGCGCGCAGCTCCAGCGGCATGTGCGCACGGAGCGCTACGCGGGCGGGATGATCGACCATAAAAGCGGACATATCCACCCGCTCAACCTGGTCCAGGGCGAGGCGGCGGCGGTCGAGTTCCTCGGCGGGCGGATTTTTGAGGATAGCCGGGTCGTCTCAGTCGATACCGGGGCGAATCCGGTGGTCAAAACCGCTGCCGGCGAGGTGCGGGCCAAATTCGTGCTGGTCTGCGGCAATGCCTATATCGGAGACCTGCTACCCGAAATTGGCGGCAAGATCATGCCGGTCTCAACCCAAGTCCTCGCCACCGAACCGCTCGGCGAGGAAGCCGCTAGGCTATTGCCCTCCAATGTCTGCGTCGAAGACTGCAACTACGTGCTCGACTACTATCGGCGCACGCCAGATAACCGCATTCTCTACGGCGGCGGAATCGTTTATGGCGGACAGGACCCGGCAAGCATCCGTGCGAAAATTCTGCCCAATATGCTGAAAACCTTCCCCAGCCTCAAAGACGCGCGAATCGACTACGCCTGGAGCGGCAACTTCGCCCTCACCCTCACCCGCTTTCCCCACGTTGGACGACTCTCGCCCACCGTGTTCTTCTCCCACGGCGATAGCGGGCATGGCGTTACCACTACGCATCTGCTTGGACGGCTCATGGGCGAAGCCATCGCCGGAAAACCGGAACGCTTCGACGTCTTCGCCTCCCTGCCCTACTTCCCCTTCCCCGGCGGCAAAACCCTGCGAGTCCCACTCACCGTCCTGGGAAGCTGGTACTACCGCATGCGCGACCGGCTGGGCGTTTAAGGAAAGAAAGGCCAGGGGGCGCTGCCCCCTGGCCTTTCTTTCGTTTACGCCAACCGCCGAGCGCGCAGGGCGGTGGCTAGGGTGCCTTCGTCGAGGATTTCGAGGGTTCCGCCCATTGGGACCCCTTGGGCGAGGCGGGAAGTTGGGATGTTCAGGGGTTTCAGTTTTTCGGCGAGGTAGTGGCTCGTGGTTGCGCCATCGACGGTGGCGGGGAGGGCCAGGATGATTTCGCTGGGTGGCTTGGCGTGCAGACGGGCCAGGAGGGGGGCGATGGCGAGGTCGTCGGGGCCTTGGCCAGAGAGGGCGGAGAGCAGGCCGCCGAGGACGTGGTAGGTGCCGCGATAGACCAGGGCGCGTTCCAGGGCCCAGAGGTCGGCGACAGTTTCGACCACGCAGATGCGGTTTTCACGCGCGGGGGCGGCGCAGATGCTGCAGGGGTCGCAGCTGTCGAGGTTGCCGCATACGGAGCAGATGCGCACGGTGTCGGAGACGTCTTGCAGGGCTTGGGCCAGGGGCAGCAGGCGGGTTTCGCGGTCGCGCAGAAGTTTGAGCACGATGCGGCGTGCGCTGCGCGGGCCTAAGCCCGGCAGTTTGGCGAACAGGTTGATCAGGCGTTCGAGTTCGGGGCCGCCCATTAGAAGGGCAGTTTCATTCCGGGCGGAAGGCTGATGCCGCCGGTGGCATTTTTCATCTCGGCTTCGGCCAGGGTGTCGATTTTGCCTTTGGCGTCGGCGTGGGCGGCGAGGATCAGGTCTTCGAGCATTTCCGTCTCGGCGGGGTCGGCGAGTTTGGGGTCGATCTTGACCGAGCGCAGCGCGCCTTTGCCGGTCAGGGTAACGCGCACGAGGCCGGCGCCGGCGACGCCTTCGATTTCGGCGGCGTCAAGCTTGGCCTGCATTTCGGCCATTTTCTGCTGCATTTGTTGCGCCTGTTTCATCAGGCCGACCATGTTCTTCATTCTTCGTCTCCTTCGTAGAGTTCGTCCGGCGGCACCAGGGCGGCCCAATCGGCGGGGGGTTCGGGTTCGGCTGTGCGTTCGGCATGGCTGAGTTCGATTTTGGCACCGGGGAAGGCTGCCAGGATGGCCTGGACCAGGGGATGGGTATTGGCAGAGTCGCGCACGGCGCGTTCGATATTGCCTTCAGCCTGTTCCAGCGTGGGCTCGCCCGGGGCGTGCGACAGGGCAATGGTCCAGCGGCGGCTGGTCTCGGTCTCCAGCAAGGCAGCGAGCTTGGCGGGAAGGTCGCGCGGGGCTTCTGGCTCCAGGCGCAACTCAATCACCGGGGGAGCAAAACGCACCAGATGCACCGACTGGCGCAGATGGGCGTAGAGCATGACATCGCGCCGCGCGCCCGCGAGGGCGACGACATCTGGGAAGCTCAGCGCACGCGGGGCGGCGGCCATCATCGGTGCACCGTTGGCGACGGCGCGGGCGTCGCCGCTCGGGCTTGGAGCGGGGCCGGGGGCGCTACCGCCGGAGGTGTTGGCGCCGTTCTCGGTGAGGCGGCGAAGGAGTTCGCCTGGCGGGGGCATGTCCGCAACGTGGCACAGGCGGATCAGGATCATTTCGGCCCCTGCCCGCTTGTCCGGGGCGGCTTCGACCTCCTGGATGCCTTTCAGGAGCATCTGCCAGAGACGGCCCAGGAAGGGAATCGAGAGCATTCCGGCCAGGGCCGCGCCGCGCGTGCGCTCGGCTTCAGGCAAGGTGGTCCCAGCGGCCAGGGCGGGCACCGACTTCATCCGTGTTAGTAGGTGTCCTAGGCCCAGCAGATCGGCCAGGAGGACGCCCAGGTCCGCGCCGCGCTCGTATGCGCCATCGGCGATGGCGAGGGCCTTTGCGGCGTCCCCGGCGACGATGGCGTCCATCAGGTCGAACACGTAGGAGCGATCCGCCAGGCCGAGCATGTCGGCCACCATTTCGGCGGTGATTTCGGTGTTGTCCTCAGAGCCGCGGGCGATGGCCTGGTCGAGGAGGGAAAGGCCGTCACGCACCGAGCCGTCCGCGGCGCGGGCGATGTGTTCCAGCGCGCCGGGGGCGATGGCTATTTGTTCTAGCGCGGCGATGCGGGTGAAATGGGCGGTGAGTTCGGCGACCGAGACGCGGCGCAGGTCAAAGCGCTGGCAGCGCGAGAGGACGGTGATCGGGACTTTGCGGATTTCGGTCGTCGCCAGGACGAATTTGATGTGCGGCGGCGGCTCTTCCAGGGTTTTCAGTAGGGCGTTGAAGGCCTGCTTGGAGAGCATGTGCACTTCGTCGATGATAAATACCTTGATCCGCGCCGAGAGGGGGCGAAAGCGCGTCGCCTCGATGATTTCGCGCACGTCATCCACGCCGGTGTTCGAGGCGGCGTCCATTTCCACCACGTCTGGGTGGCGCTCGGCCAGGATGGCGATGCAGTTCTCGCACACGCCGCAGGGGTCGGGGGTTGGGCCGCCCTGCCCATCCGGGCCGCTGCAGTTCAGGGCACGCGCGAGGATGCGCGCTGTCGTGGTTTTGCCGACGCCGCGCACGCCGGTCAGCATGAAGGCGTGAGCGATGCGGTTCATCGCGAAGGCGTTGCGCAGGGTGCGCACCAGGGCGTCCTGGCCGATCAGGTCGTCGAAGGTTTTGGGTCGGTATTTGCGCGCCAGAACGCGGTAGGCGGCGGCTTTTTGCGCGGGCTCGGGTTCGTCGCCAAACAGCGAGGGGCCGGAGAAAGGCGGCGGCGACGGGTCCTCGTCTTCAAACAAACCTGCCATGAGCCGCGCATATACCTTTGTCGGTAAG
>DAOMCN010000028.1:0-10774 GCA_035427885.1 Acidocella sp.
TAAACAGACCAGAAAAACTAAATCAGTCATAAAAAATAAATGGCTTGCTTACTTCGTCCCGAAAATCCGGTCTCCGGCGTCGCCGAGGCCGGGGCGGATGTAGGCGTTGGCGTCGAGTTGGCGGTCGATCGCGGCGGTGAAGATGGGGACGTCGGGGTGGGCGGCCTCAAAGGCGCCGACGCCTTCCGGGGCGGCGAGGAGGCACACGAATTTCAGGTTTTTGGCACCTGCTTCTTTGAGCATGGTGACGGCCGCGGTAGCGGAGTGTCCGGTGGCGAGCATTGGGTCCACGACGATGACGAGGCGCGATGCGAGGTCTTCGGGGACTTTGAAGTAGTATTTGACGGGTTCGTGGGTATCGTGGTCGCGGTAGAGGCCGACGTGGCCGACGCGGGCAGCGGGGACGAGCTCCAGAATGCCATCGAGGATTCCGGCTCCGGCGCGCAGAATGGAGACAAAGCAGAGTTTTTTGCCTGAGACCTGGACGGCTTCCATCGGCTCCAGCGGTGTTTCGATGGTGATAGGCTCCAGCGGCAGGTCGCGCAGGACTTCGTAGCCTAGCAGCAGGCTGATTTCCCGGCACAGGCGGCGGAAGTCGCCGGTGGTGGTTTCCTTTTTGCGCAGCAGCGTGAGTTTATGCTGTACCAGCGGGTGGTTGATAACGGTGATCATGGCCTATTCCCCTGCTTTGGGTAACCGGATGACGAAGCGTGCGCCGATGATGGCACCGTCGGCGTTGCGGCGGTTTTCGGCGGAGATGCGGCCTTGGTGCGCTTCGACGATTTGCCGCGAAATGGACAGGCCGAGGCCGGAGTGGCTGCCGAACTGCTCGCTTTGCGGGCGTTCGGAATAGAAGCGGTCGAAGATGCCGTCGAGCTTGCCGTCGGGGATGCCGGGGCCTTCGTCTTCCACCGCCAGTTCGACAACGCCGCCGGTTTCGCGCCCGCGCAGCCAGATGTTCGCGTTCGGCGGGCTGAATGAGATGGCGTTACCGATGAGGTTGCGCAGCACCTGGACGAGGCGATGTTCCGAGCCATGCACCAGCAGGCCGACTGCTGGGGCGTCGAGCAGGATATAGGGTCCGTCTGGCTTGCGGGTGGCGTCGTGGATTTCGGCCAGGGTGGACATGACGCGCGCCATATCGACGTTTTCCGGCGCGCTGCGGGAGAGCTCGGAATCGAGACGCGAGGAGTCCGAAATATCGGTGATCAGCCGGTCGAGTCGGGCGACGTCCTGGGTGATGATGGCGAGCAAGCGCGAGGCGCGAGCCGGGTCCTCGACGCGCGAGAGGGTTTCGATCGCCGAACGGATCGATGAGAGCGGGTTCTTGATCTCGTGCGACACGTCGGCGGCGAATTTTTCGATGGCGTCCATGCGCGCCCAGAGCGCCTTGGTCGAGCCTTCCAGCGTGCGCGCGAGGGTGCCGATTTCGTCGTTGCGGCCGGTGATGTTTTCGGGCAGCGCCTCGGTGCGGGCGCGGCCTTCGCGCATCAGGGCGGCGGCGCTGGCGAGGCGCCTGATCGGGCTGGCGATGGTGCGCGCGAGGTAGAACGAGACAAGAACGGTGAGCCCAAGCGCCAGCGCGAAGAGGCCGAGGATGGAAATCCGCACCGCCAGGACGGCGCTGTCCACGTCGCTGGCTTCGCGTGTCAGCAATACGGTGCCGACATTCTGCTGGCTGGCCTGAATCGGCTCGGCCACGGTGATCAGTAACTGGCCTTGGGCGTCGCGCCGGACGAAGGGTGCGGCGTCCTGGCCTGGCTGCGCGCCGGTGAGTTGCAGCGCCTCGCGCGCGTCGGGCTGCCAGCCCAGCGTATCGGGGTTTTCCCCGGCGTTGGCGCCGATCAGGCCGGATTCGTCCATGTTCCCGACGACGGAGCCAGAGAGATGGTCATACACAAAGCCGACCAACCGGGGGAATAGCCCAGGAGGCGGCGGCGCGGAGAGCGGCTCGGTGACGATTGCGCCGCCCGGGCCGGGATGGACGCGCGAATTGGCGATCAGCTCGCCGTTCGGGCTGTAGATCAGCGCCTGGGCGTTGGGGGTTGGCTCGGTGAGCTGGTAGAGCAGGGGGGCGGCGAGGTCCGGGTTCAGGGCGGCTTGGCCCCCGGCGTTGGCTTGGACCGCGCTCTGCGCCAGGGCGCCGGCATAGATCCGCGCCTCCTCGCGCAGCGACGAAACTTCCGCGGCGAGCAGGCCTTGCTGGTACTGGTCCAGGTAGAAAAGCGCGGCGAAGATCAGCGCCACGGGCAGCAGATTCACCAGCAGGATGTCGCGCAGCAGGCGCGAGAGGCGGGGTTTTTTTGGGGTCATCGGCGCCGACCTGTTTTTCGCGCCAAGATTCAGGCTTCCTTGTAGCGGTAGCCAATTCCGTAGAGCGTCTCGATCTGGTCGAAATCGTCGTCCTCCTGGCGGAATTTTTTACGTAGGCGCTTCACATGGCTGTCGATGGTGCGGTCATCGACATAGACATTCTCGCCGTACGCGGCGTCGATCAGCTGGTCGCGGGATTTGACCATGCCGGGGCGCGCCGCCAGGGCCTTGACCAGCAGGAATTCGGTGACGGTGAGCTGGATGTCCTGACCCTTCCAGAGGCATTGGTGCTTGGTTTCGTCCAGTGTCAGGTTGCCGCGTGTGATAACGCTGGCAGGCGCGGCGCCGGAGCCTTCGGCCTTGGAGGTCTCGTTGCGGCGTAGCAGGGCGCGGATGCGTTCCAGTAGAAGCCGCTGGCTGAAGGGTTTGGTGATATAGTCGTCAGCGCCCAGGCGCAGGCCCATCAGCTCGTCGAGCTCGTCGTCCTTGCTGGTCAGGAAAATAACCGGCATGGCCGAGCGTGTGCGCAGCTTCTGCAGGAGCTCCATACCGTCCATGCGCGGCATCTTGATGTCCAGCACGGCAAGATCGACCGGCTTGGCGAGCAGCGCCTGGAGTGCTGACTCGCCGTCGGTGTAGGTCCGCACGATGAAGCCTTCCTGTTCCAGTGTCATGGCGACGGAGGTAAGGATGTTGCGATCATCATCGACCAGGGCGATTGTGTGTTTCATCTTTTTGGACTCATGGTTGCGGTCATCAGCGCTAAGTGCCGTTAGGGAGTGACGAGATTATGGCAGCAAATCAAGAGCGGAATTTTCCAAGAGAGGCGGCGGCGCTGCTGGTGGCCGCGCGCAGCGCCGCTCTGGCGACGGTGGCCGAGGGCAAACCTCACGCTTCATTGGTCACTCCGGCGCTGGATGCGCACGGCGCGCCCCTGTTGCTGCTCTCCGATCTCGCGGCTCATACGCGCCATCTGCATAAAAATCCGGACTGTTCTCTGTTGGTGGTCGGCGCCCCCACGGACGCAAATCCGCAGACAGCACCCCGGCTGACCCTCGCCGCGACCGCGCAGATCATCGACGACCCCGACGCGCGGCGGCGTTTTCTGGAAACCCACCCCTATGCGCAGCAATATGCCGACTTCGCAGATTTTCACCTGTGGCGACTAGTGGTCAAAGATGCTGCTTATGTAGGCGGTTTTGCCGCCGCCTCGCGGCTGCATCTCGCTGCGCTGCAACAAGAAATTATGTCGATCATCGCAGACGGAGCCTGTTGATACGCAGGGTCCGTCTGCTTATGAAGGCCAAAACTAAAATTTCAAAACCGTAAAATCAACTTTATCGAATAGGGATGCACAGGCAGTGGACCATATCTCAGAAATCTCCCCCCTCCGGGACGCCGTTCCTCTTGCGGGTACGGGCGTTCGCGTTGCGTCGTCGTTGCACGCCAACCTGACGGCGCCCGCCCTTGTGGCGCATTCGCTGCGCAAGAATGAAGGTCGCCTCTCCGCCGAGGGCGCGATCATTGTGCGCACCGGTGTCCATACCGGGCGCTCGGTGGCGGATAAATTCATCGTGGATGAACCCGCGACGACGCAGAACGTCTGGTGGGGCAAGGTGAACCAGAAGCTGCCAGCGGAGAAATTCGCCGTGCTGAAAGGGCGCGTGCAGGCCTATCTGCAAGGGCGCGAGCTGTTCACCCAGGACCTCTACGCGGGGGCTGACCCGGCCAACCGCATCCGCGTTCGGCTGGTGACGACGGGCGCCTGGCAGGCGCTGTTCGCGCGCAACATGTTCATCCGCCCGCCCGCCGCCGAGCTGCCCGGCTTCGTGCCCGATTACGTGATTCTGCACGCCCCGGATTTCGAGGCCGACCCGGCGATCGACGGTGTGCGCTCCACCACCGCCATCGCGCTCTCCTTCGCCGAGAAGATGATTGTCATCGCGGGCACGGAATATGCGGGCGAAATCAAGAAGTCCATCTTCACGGTGATGAACTGGATCTTGCCCGAACGCGGCGTGCTGCCGATCCATTGCTCGGCCAATATAGGGCCCAAGGAAGACGCGGCGCTGTTCTTCGGACTTTCGGGCACCGGCAAGACCACCCTCTCCTCCGATCCGACCCGCCGCCTCATCGGCGATGACGAACACGGCTGGAGCCCCGAGGGCGTGTTCAACTTCGAGGGCGGCTGCTACGCCAAGGTCATCGACCTAAGCCAGAAGAACGAGCCGGAAATCTGGGCGGCGTCGCACCGCTTCGGCACCGTGCTGGAAAACGTGGTGGCGGACCCTCAAGGGCATCTCGACCTCTCCGACAAGACCTATACCGAGAACACCCGCGCCTGCTACCCGGTTGAGTTCATCCCCAACGTGGAACTTTCCGGCCGCGGCGGCATTCCCAAGAATGTCGTCATGCTGACCGCCGATGCCTTCGGCGTTCTCCCGCCGATCGCCCGGCTCAACCCGGCACAGGCGATGTACCACTTCCTCTCCGGCTACACCGCGCGCGTCGCCGGGACCGAAAAGGGCCTCGGCGCCGAGCCGCAGGCAACCTTCTCGACTTGCTTTGGCTCGCCCTTCCTGCCGCGCCACCCGCAGGTCTATGGCAAGCTGCTGCAAGCCCTCATCGCCAAATACGGCACCTCGTGCTGGCTCGTGAACACTGGCTGGACCGGCGGGGCGTACGGCGTCGGCAAGCGTATGTCGATCACCCATACCCGCGCCCTGCTGCGTGCCGCCCTTGCGGGTGAACTGGACAACACAACCTACCGCACCGATCCGTTCTTCGGCCTGCAAATCCCCGAACACGTGGCCGGCGTGCCCGACGAAGTCCTAGACCCGCGCACCGCTTGGGCCGATGCCAAAGCCTACGACATCGCCGCCGCAGGATTGGTCAAACGCTTCGAAGAAAACTTCGCCAGCTTCGCCGACCTGGTGGACGACGACGTGAAGGCCGCCGCGATTCGGACGGCCGCGTAACATCCATAAGCCCTCGATGGTCCGTAACCATCGAGGGCTGTTTTGTCTCCGGCGCGATTGCCCTTACGACTTAATGCTGTGGTTCATTGCGTCCCGGCCAACGCCAAAATGCCAAACCCAACCAGAACGCCAGGGCGATCAAGGCCGCATCACTCGCGGCGCGTATATGCGGCGGCGCATAGCTGAACCTCGTATCCGCCGGACCGCTTGGCACGGGAACGCTTTGAAACAGCCCCGTCTGGGAAATGCGCGCGGGGTGGCCGTTTACCGTCGCCGACCAGCCGGGAAAAAATAACTCACGCCGTGTCAGCAGGGTAGGCTTTGGGCATGAGGTCTCAATATCCTGGCGGTCGAGGATGTTGACCCTACAGTCTGCGTTGGCGGTTTGCGCGTAGGGTGCGGACTGGGGCAGTTCATAGATCGCCGTCTTCGCGTCCTGGAAAACGAGTTTGGGTGGCGTGAGCGGGCTGACAACGTTGATGAAGTCGAGCGAAGGCGCTGCGCCGCCGCTTGCGGTGGCGCCAAACCAGAGGGCGATTTGAATACCCGACGGGTGGCCGAAATCATAGGTCACCGTGGCGCCCGCCGGGATGTCCAAGGGCTTGGCAAACAAGAACAACATCGGCGAATTATCGGGCACGATTCCAGCTTGCACCGCCGCCGTGGCGCAAGCCCCCGCAGCGCAGAATGTCCCCGTGACCGGACCGCGCGACTGACCGGCATAGGTGCCAACCAGAGCGGAAACGGCGGCGACTGAGCGGAATGGCAGGTTGGTCGCGATTGTCCCGGTGATATCCGGGCCGCCGGGCATGAGGGTGCGAGCGGAATTATTGGCCGGCATATTCACGACGGGAAGCTGGTAGGCGGCTGGAAAACTTTCGCCGGGATTGGCCACGACATAGCGCACACCTATCGCCTCATACGCCGCCAGGTTGTTGCCCAGGGCGAGACGCTGGTTGGGCCAGCCACCGCCGTAGTCGTTTTTATCCGCTTCGGGGAAAAGCTGGGTGGTAAGATAGCTGGTCCAGAGTTCAGGCGCGGGCAGCGCGCTGTAGTTGATGGACGCGATACGCCACCGGTC
The DNA here is from genome assembly GCA_035427885.1 of Acidocella sp. Taxonomy (GTDB): domain Bacteria; phylum Pseudomonadota; class Alphaproteobacteria; order Acetobacterales; family Acetobacteraceae; genus Acidocella. The sequence continues at coordinate 6,373 of DAOMCN010000028.1, forward strand.
GGGGAAGTTTAGATCGATCGGTCCAAGGCTGAGCATGCGGCTGGTGCCGATATGGCTCTGGAGGTAGCGGATCGGGGCCATGTCCAGGTGCTCGGAACGAAACCCGGCGAATTGCGGGAATACGAGGGTGAGCGCCGGTCCAAGCAGAAGTATCCCAACCAGCGCGCGGCGGTACCGGGGTCGGCGCAACTCGGCGGATAGGAGGGCCAAGATGACGATCGCGAACGCGGTGGTGCCGAACGAAACGAACATGTCATGCGGTTTTGCGGCATACCACGCGCGGATGAAGTCTGAGATCGGCACAACCACGGCTGCCAAAATCAAACCCAGTGTGAGCAGGATGGCGCTCAACCGTGCGGCGCTCAGCGCGGGAAGGCGGCAGTAATCATCAAAGCCCAACGCCGCGAGTGTGATGATTGCGAAATCCAGCGCGGCGCCGCTATAACGTGTGCTGTCTGCCGTCGCCAGTCCGGGCAACTGATTCATCAGCCATGTGACTTGCGAGACGCCGGCATAGCGGGCCTCCCAGACCACGATCCAGAGCAGCAGGACAATGCGTAGATTGGGCAGCTTCCCGCGCCGCCACAACGCCGAAAGCGCAAGCGCCAGTACCGGAATGTCCACCCAGGCAGGAACACGGACGTAGCCGCCTCCAAAAGCCGCGAAAAGCGCCGGTGGGGGTGAGCTGCCGAATTTGCCGTAGAGAAACGGTAGTATCTGCAACGGCATCCCCGTGGGGTTCAGACGGATGGTGCTGAATAAGCCGCTGGTATGGCCGCCGGAATTGGCAACCCGCAGGTAATCCAGAAAAGGAATAAGTAATGGCGCGCAAAGCGTGAGGGCGATAACGCCGCCAAGGCATAGTTTGGCGACAAACCGCAATCGCGCGGCAGCGGGTAGGCCTCCCAGCCGCCAGAGCGCCCAGAACCCTGCGAGCAGGCCATCGAAATAGCCGACCTCCGGGTTTCCGGCGTAAACGGAATAGGCGCACGCGACGGTAACGAGAGACCAGCCCATCCGCGCATCCCTGTTGGCGGCGGTGGCCGATCTTTCGATGCCGAGAAGCAGCAGCGGCAGAAAGGGCAATGGCCCAATGGGCGCGCTGGGGCAGAGAAAAAATTCCGGGCTGAGCGCAAAGAGCGCGCCCCCCAGAAAAGCAGCGGCGCGGGTAAGGTCAATTTCGGTAAGCAAAGCATAAGTGAATACGCCACAGCCGATCTGCAACAGGACAACCAGTAAGAGCCATCCGCAATTGAAATAAAGCAATAGGGAAAATGGCAGGAAAAACGCGGAGGTCTGTACTTCAGCGGCAAGCGGCATGCCAACGCCGGCGTAGGGATTCCACCAGGGAATGATGCCGTGCAGCCAATCTGCAGCCCCTAGATGTCCTACGGGTTGGGTGATGTAAGCGACCGAGGGATCGAGCCATCCCATCGCGCCCGAGATCCAACCGCCGCGCACGTCCTCGCCAAGTCCGATAAACTGAAGCGTTGGGTCGGTATTAAACAATCCAGACAGAGCAAGCGCATTTACGAATATGGGCAGCAGGGTGAGGGCGATCAGCGGGAATTTATGCCTACGGGCAAAGGCCGTCCAAATCTTCGTTTCGATCATGTTTGCCAGGTTAATCATGTATTACTTGGGGCAGGTCAATACGCGCGTGCTCGACGCGTCCCGCCCACAAGTTCGCGCTAACTCAGCGTCAGCGCGAACTGGGTGTAGCCGTTCCCGGCGTCGCCGAGGGAGGTGATGTTGTGTTGCTCGAGCAGGAAGGCAGCGGCGGCAGGGGAACTCTCGAAGGTTACGGCGACGGGGCTGCCGATCGGCGCGAAGGACCAGACGGCCGGGGTTTCGACGGTGATGGTTTTCTCGGCCAGGATATAGCGGATGATGACGTCGCGGGTCTGGTCCGGGGCGCGCAGGAGGACGGCGCCGGGGTTGTGGGTGATATGGCCGCTATCGGCGCGATAGTTGTTGGTGACGATGACGAATTGCTGATCGTCGGTGATAGGTTGGCCGTTGTAGCGCAGGTTGACGATGCGGTGGGCACGTTCATCCTTTCTGCCGTGGGCGCGGAAGCGGGCGGGCTGGGTGATGTCGATATCGTAGGTGATGCCGGAGATGACATCGAAGACATAGGACGGAACGTAGCGGTTGAAGAGCGGCTGGGGCTCAGGGTTTTGCGGGTCGATTTTGTTGAAGATTTCCGCGGAGTGTTCCAGCCAGTCGTGCAATTCCTCGCCGTTCACCAGGATCGCGGCGACGGTATTGGGGTACATATAGAGGTCGGCGACGTCCTTGATGGCGATGGTGCCGGTGCGCAGGTCTACGTAATTGTCCGGGGATTGATAGCCTTCCTTGAACGGGGCGGCGGCAGAGAGGATTGGGATTCCGGCTGCAGACGCGGGCAGGAGCGGCGTTGCGTACCAGCTTTGCGCGGCGTTGACCAAGGCGAGCGAACTGTCGGTGCCAATGAGGGCGAAATAGCTGTTCACCGGGCGGGTCAGATGGCCGATCGGTTGGCGGATCCAGGCTAGGGTCCTGACGTGTTCGGGGGCGACGGCGGCGTCTATCGCGGGGCTGTTGGCGGCGAGCGAGGTGACGGTCAGATCTGCACGCTCGGAGATGGGCTGGGTCGCGGTGGAGAAATCCGCGACGCTCCAGCGTCCGTCCTGCCGGGTGAGGGTGAGGTCGATCACGCCGAGTTCGCTGCCCCAGAACCCAGGCATGACGGCGGGAACATTGCCCAGCGTGCCGCGCGTCGCGTCGATCCCGTCCATTTCGGCATAATCGGGCCCGGGGAAGACGCGGTGGGAATGGCCGGTGAAAATGACATCGATCCCCGGCACGACGGAGAGGTAATAGGAGGCGTTTTCCTCGCCGCCCCGGCGCGGGGCAGTGGAAATCCCAGAATGGCTAAGGGCGACAAGCAGATCGACCTGGGCGCGCAAGGCGGGAACATGTTGGTGGGCGGCGTCTACGATGTCGATGGTCTGCACGCGGTTGTGCAGGTGATGCTGGTCCCAGTCGGTGATCTGCGGTGGGAGAAAGCCGATCACACCGATTTTCAGGGCGTGCAGGCTGCCGTCCTCGGCGGTGAAGCTGCGCTCCAGGATCAGCGTGGGTGGCAAAAACGGCGTGCCGTCGGCGTGCAGCAGATTGGCCGAGCAGAGGGGAAATTTTGCGCCGCGCAGCGCCGTGATCAAGAAAGGCAGGCCGTAGTTGAACTCGTGGTTGCCCAGCGTCGCCGCGTCATAGCCGAGCGTGTTCATGGCGCGGATTGTCGGGTGAACCCCGTCGGCGGGAAAATTGCCGGGCTGGGCGACATAATCGGCGAGCGGATTGCCCTGAATGGTGTCGCCGTTGTCAAACAGCATGCTGTTGGCCGATTGCGCTCGGGCGGCGCGGATCAGCGTGGCGACCTTAGTCAGGCCGACGGTCTCGTCCGACCGGTCGCGGAAATAGTCATAATCCTCATCGAACGTATGCAGGTCGGAGGTTTCCAGCAGCCGCAGCTTGATTACCGGGCCGGTAGCGGCCTGGGCGGCGGGGGCGAGCAGCAGCGCTGCGGCCCCTTGCAGAAGCGTGCGGCGGTTGGGGGCAACAGACATGGCGACCTTTCACGCTAGGGGCGTTCTACCCCAGGTAGCATGCCCCTTGCCTGCGCCCAGGACAAGGCAGCGCTTAATCCACCCGACGCTTATATTTCGGCCTTGGCCTGTCGGCATGCAGCGCGGAGCCGCGCCCGGAGAGGGAGGGGTTGGTCATGAAATATTCATGCGCGGAGGCGGGCGGATCGCCGGGAGTGACGCGGACCCAGACACCATCCGCGTGCAATTCGGAGGATTGAGCGTCGTCGCGCAGGTTGACCACCATGATCTGGTCGAGCACCTGCGCGTGGACGGTGGGGTTATGGATCGGCACGAAGGTCTCGACCCGGCCATCCATGTTGCGCGCCATCCAGTCGGCGCTGGAGATGAACACCTTGTTCTCGCGCGCTGGCATGGTGTGGCCGTTAGCGAAGGCGCAGATGCGGCCATGTTCGAGGAAGCGCCCGACGATGGATTTGACCTTGATCGTCTCGGACAAGCCGGGCACGCCGGGGCGCAGGCAGCAGATCCCGCGCACAACGATGTTGATGGGCACGCCCGCGCGGGAAGCCTCGTAGAGATGGTCGATCAGCCGGTCATCGACCAGCGAATTCATCTTCAGCCAGATGCCAGAGGGCTTGCCCGCCTTGGCATGGGCGATTTCGGCGTCAATCAGCGTGTCGAGGGTCTTGCGCGTGGTGAGCGGCGAGAAGGCGAGCTGCTCCATCGCCTCGGGCCGTGCGTAGCCGGTCATGTAGTTGAACAGCCGGGCGGCGTCGCGCGTGAGCGCCGGGTCGCAGGTGAAGAAGGAG
>DAOMCN010000029.1:0-10628 GCA_035427885.1 Acidocella sp.
ATTTATATTTAGCTATATTAAGGGGGTTTTGGATGTCTTCTAGAGGGGTGTTTTTGTGGGGAAGGAGAGGGGGGTTGTAAAATACACATTAAAATGTAGTTTTAGTTGACAAATTAAGGCGTGGTGGTCATAAGCTCTTCAACGCGGCCGTGACATGTCCAAGGCGGACCGTTCAACGCACAATCCCTAACGAATCGGGGAAAACGGGAGAATTTTATGAGCATAGACAGGCTATCGCGCAGAGGCGTGTTGGGGGGCATGGCTGCTGCTGCCGCGCTTGCGGACTTATCGGCTCCGGCTTTTGCGGCGGAAATCCCCGCGCTTCCCAGTAGTCCGGTTTCTTTGAATATTGTTGATGTTGCCGGTACGTTGGCGCTTACCCAGCCTGCTTTCGAGGCTTACGCGGCGGCGAAACCGCATCTGGTGTCGCATATTTCCTACAGCAAGGCGCCTGCGCCGGAGTTGCCCGGCAAGCTTGCTGCTGAACAGCGCGCTCGCCGACTCGATGTGGACCTGGTGTTGACCGGGATAGACGCGCTTTCGGCTGGAATTAGTCAGAAGCTTTGGTTCAATCTGTTCCCTGACTATGCGGCGGCACTGCCGGTTCCTGCGGATATTTATCCGCCGAATGCGCTACGGATGCAGCATTTTGCGGCCAATCAGGGGCTTGAGGTCGTGTTCTGCCCTGCGGGGCCGCTGATTGAATATAATCCGGCGAAAGTGCCGCATCCGCCGACGACGACGGCGGCCGTCCTTGCTTGGGCCCAGGCGAACCCCAAGCAGTTCATCTACGCGCGCCCGGCCAACTCTGGTCCGGCCCGGATTTTTATGATGGGCCTGCCTTACTTGCTGGGCGACAGCAACCCACGTGATCCACGCAAGGGTTGGGACAAGACCTGGGCGTATCTCGCGGCACTCGGAAAGACGATCGAATACTACCCCTCCGGTACCGGGGCGGTCATGCAGGAGTTGGGTTCGGGTCTGCGGAGCATGACGCCGACGCAAACCGGCTGGGACATCAACCCCCGTGCGCTTGGCGTGGTGCCCGCGTCCTTCCAGGTCGCGAAGTTCGACAATCAGCAGATCGTTTGCGACGCTCAGTACATGTGCATTCCCAAAGGGGTTGCCCCCGCCAAGCTCGCCGTCCTTCTCGATCTGATGAGCTTCATGCTGCAACCTGCACAGCAGGCCGTGACCTATGACGAAGGGTATTTTTATCCGGGCCCGGCGGTCAAGAACGTACCGCTTTCCATGGCGCCTGCGTCCAGCCAGCGTGTTGTGATGCAGTATGGTCGTTCCTGGTACGATGAGATGATCGCCACGACGCCGATGCAGATGCCGCTTGCCGCCGATGATCTGGTCTATGCGTTGGCGCGCTGGGACGAACAGATCGGTGTTATTACGGCCTGATAGAGATAACCGCCCGGGGCGTTTCGCTCCGGGCGGTACGAATGCAAGGCGAAGCCTCGCATTCGTAGAATAATGAGATTGAGGGAACTGTAAAAATGACCATTTCGGCCAAAGATTTCAAAGAATTGCGCCTTGACCATATCCGCCGCGACTTTGGTGGTCTTAACGCGTTGAAGGACATCACCCTCACGGTTGGCCGAGGTGAATTCATTGCCCTGCTGGGGCCTTCGGGTTGTGGTAAATCGACGGCGCTGAACTGCTTGGCGGGGCTTTTGCCGCTTACCGGCGGTAGCGTTTGGCTGGATCAGACGCGCATTGACCACCTTAAACCGGAAGAACGTGGGTTTGGGATGGTGTTTCAGAACTATGCGCTATTCCCGCATATGAGTCTGCGTAAAAACATTGGCTTTGGTCTGCGAATGAAGGGGCTGGCGCACGAGGTGATCGACGCCAAGGTGGAGGAAGCGCTCAATCTTGTGCGTCTGGGCGCGCATGGCGATAAGCTACCGGGCCAGATTTCCGGCGGACAGCAGCAGCGCGTGGCGATTGCGCGTGCGATTGTTGTGGAGCCGCCGCTGGTGCTGATGGATGAACCGCTCTCCAATCTCGACGCCAAATTGCGTCTGGAGATGCGCGCCGAAATTCGGCGGATTCACAATATGATCGGCTGTTCGACGATTTATGTGACGCATGACCAGGACGAGGCGCTCTCGCTTGCGGACCGGATTGTGGTGCTGCGCGATGGCGAGATGCGCCAGGTCGGCACGCCGCAGGATCTTTACGCGCGCCCGGCACATGCCGATGTTGCGGAGTTCATGGGCTATCGTAACATTCTCAAGGCGCAGGTGCAGGACAGCGACGGCGCACAAACAAGGTTGCGGCTGGGCGGCGCGGATATTTCCGGTTTCGCGATCGAGGCGCTGTCGGGACGCAACGCCATCGCCGCTTGCCGCCCCGAGGATTTGACCCCCAGCGCCGACGGCCCGATTGCTGCTTCGGTGGTCTCGGCGGAATATCGCGGCCGGGAGTTTTACGGCCTGGCGCGCACGGCTGAGGGGCTGGATTTGTATTTCCGCTCTGAAATAAGCGTGGCGCGTGGGGAAAACCTGCGCCTTGGCGTTCCGGCGGAGCGTGTTCTCGTTTACGCCGGAGCAGGGGAATGAGCGGGGTCATGGCACAGAGCAAGTTAGAAACCACGCATTCTGGCGAGCGCGCTCTTGCCCAGCGCCTTGCCCGGCGCGGGTTGGACGCGACCACCGTGCTGATGCTCCCCGCGCTGTTCTTTGTTGGTGCACTCTTTGTTTATCCAGCGCTCTACGGTCTTTGGCTCTCGCTTAATCCGGTGACGGGCAGCGGGATGTTTGCCAACTACGTCGCATTTTTTAGCGACCCTTATATGTACCATACCATCTTCACGACGCTGGAACTCTCGATTCCAGTGACCTTGTTCAATCTTGCCGTCGCGGTCCCGGTGGCGGTGCATGTGCGCCACATGCGCCATCAACGCCTGCTCACGACAATTCTGGTCATTCCGATCACGCTGGGCACGGTCCTCACCGCGCAAGGTATGTTGAATTATCTCGGGCCGCTCGGCTGGTTCAACCGTAGTCTGGAATGGCTCGGGTTGATCGATCAGCCGTTGCGCCTTGTGCATAATTATACCGGCGTGTTTCTTTCCCAGATTGGCGGCGGTTTTCCGTTCTGCCTGCTGCTCGTGCTTTCCTACGTTACCGGCATCGATCCTTCTCTGGAGAACGCGGGCGCGATGCTGGGCGCCGGGCCGTGGGCGCGGTTTCGGACCATTTTGCTACCGCTGCTAGGCGGCGGTCTGGCGATCACGTTCTGTCTTTCCTTCGTGCAGGCTTTTGCGGTGTTTCCCTCGGCGGTGCTGCTCGGCGCACCTTCCGGTCCGACGCGGGTCATCGCCATCGCCGCGTTTCATGCGGCGTATGAGGAATATGATTATTCAATGGGCTCGGCGATCGCCATCATCATGGGGCTGGTCCAGGTTGCCGTAGTGGGCGCTGTGCTCAAGGCGGGGAGCGTGATGTATCGCGGCCCGGCTGGCGGCGGAAAGGGTTAAGCAAATGAAACATAATAGCGACTTCGGCGCGAAACTCTGGCGCCTGACCATGTGGGTCCTCATCGGGTTTTTCATTCTCAATCTCTTTGGCGTTATTGCCAGTGTGGTCTTGGATTCTTTGGCCACGCGATGGTTCGCGACATGGCTCCCCCTGGGCTATACCGGCTCGTGGTACAGCTCGGCCTGGAACGAATTCCAACTCGGCAGCGTGCTGATCGTCACCTTCGAGGTGGCGGGTGCTGTGCTTCTGGGCTCCGCCTTGCTCGGCGTCCCGGCGGCCTATGCCCTAGCGCGGCGTAACTTCCCTGGTAAGCGCGCGGTGATGACCATCTTCATCCTACCGCTGATCATCCCGCCCTTCACCTACGGGATTCCGCTGGCTTCAGTGCTGTACCAGTTCAACCTTGGCGGCACGCTGACCGGCGTGATCCTAGCCAACCTGGTCCCCAGCGTTCCATTTGTCATCTTCGTCCTAGTGCCGTTCATCGAGCAGATCGATCCACGGGTCGAGGCGGCGGCGCGCGTCTTTGGCGCGGGAACCTGGTCACTTTTCCGCATGGTGATGATCCCGCTGCTGATGCCTGGGATTCTCGCCGCCTTGCTGCTGGTGCTGGTGCGCACGATCGGTCTGTTCGAGCTGACCTTCCTGACCGCAGGGCCTGATAGCCAGACGCTGGTGGTGGCGTTGTACTATTCCGTCTTCGCGGCGGGGATGCGCGCGACGCAGTCGATCGACGCGATGGCGGTGGTCTATATGATGACCAGCTTTATCTGCCTCGTGATCGCGCTGCGCTTCGTTGACCCGACGCAGATTGTCGGCCGCGCCAAGCGGGCTGTGCATTGAGCCCGCTGCGGGTCGCCGTGACTGGGGCGGGGGGCGCGATTGGTCGCGTCCTGCGTCCCCGGTTGTTGGCGCAGGGCCTGTCCTTAAGCTCCAGCGACATTGGCGAAATCAACGCGCTGGGTGCCGAGGAGCAAATCCATCAAGGAGATCTGCGCGACCCCGCGGTGGTAGACCGCCTCCTGGCCGGGGCCTCAGTGGCGATCCATCTGGCGGGCAGCAGCGTTGAGCGGCCGATACCGGAGATTATCGAGAATAATCTGGTGGCGCTGCACCAGCTCTACGAGGGCGCGCTGCGAAATGGGGTTCGGCGCGTTGTCTTCGCCAGCTCCAACCACACGATCGGCATGTATCCGAGCGGGGCGCGTCTGCGGCTGGACGATCCGGTCCGCCCGGACGGGCTTTATGGTTTGAGTAAGGTCTGGGGCGAGGCGATGGGCCGGCTTTACTGGGATAAGCACGGTATTGAGACGGTTGCGATCCGTATCGGCAGCGCGCTCCCCCGGCCCACGGAGACACGGCATTTGAGCACATGGCTCGGGTACGAGGATATGGAGACACTGTTTCTGCGGGCTTTGCGCGCGCCCGATATAGGCTTTCTCGCGGTATGGGGCGTTTCGGCCAATACCGCGTCCTGGTGGGATAATGCGGGAGCGGAGAAGCTGGGCTACCTCCCTGTGCAGAACGCGGCGGAGTTTGCCGCGGAAGTTCCGCCTGCAGGACCCGGTGCGCGTTCACGCTACCAGGGCGGGGATTTTGCCGCGGCAGGGCTGGGTGCAGGCGCGCCGCCGCCGCGAGGCCCGTGATATGACGACGGATCTTGTTTTTACCCGCTTGGGCGAGACCTCCTGTGAACTGGCGGAATCTCCGGTCTGGGACGCGGTGAACGGCGCGCTGCTATGGGTGGATATTCCCCAAGGGGTCATTCACCAGCGCCACCTGGCCACGGGCGCGCAACAAAGTTGGCGCCTTGGTGACGTGATCGGCAGCATTGGCCTGGCGCGCTCCGGCCGTCTGGTGGTGGCGCGCCAGCACGAGGTTGGGTTTTTCGACCGCCACACCGGCGCTTATGAAAAGCTCGCGTCCGTCGGACCGGCGGATGCCGGCTTGCGGTTGAATGACGGGAAGGTAGGTCCGGATGGTGCGTTCTGGGTCGGTTCGATGGATCTGTCTGGTCAGTCGCGGCCCGTGGGGACGCTCTACCGCGTGCAGGCGGATGGCACGGTTGAGGCGAAATGTGCGGGGCTGATCACCTCTAACGGGCTGGCCTGGTCGGCGGACGGGGAAACGCTTTTTCATTCTGATTCACGCGGGTGTTGGATTGATCGATGGAATTTTGACGCATCGAGCGGCGCGATCAGCGCGCGGACCCGCATCGCCACGCCGGGCATGGGGGATGGCCGGCCCGATGGCGGCGCGACGGATGCGGCGGGCACGTATTGGAGCGCGGGCGTCTCTGCGGGTTGCCTGAACCGCTATGCGCGCGATGGTCGGGTTTTGGCCAGGCTGGCGCTGCCAGTTGCAGCGCCGACCATGCCTTGTTTCGGGGGGGAGGACCTGCGCACGCTGTTCGTCACCAGCCTGCGCAAAGGCCCGCAGGACGGGCCGCTAGAGGGCGCGATTTTGACCGCGCGCGTTGAATGTCCCGGCGTGCCCGTCGCCGTCTTCGCAGATTACGTCGCGTCGGCTATGTAACGCTAGGAATACGGGAGGTACAGCGGTTGGGATTGCGTCCTGAGATGAACCCGGCGCTCTTGCTGGGTGAGGCGGCGGAACAACCTGGGCTGGTTCTGGGTAAGCGCCAGCGCCTGGGAGATCAGCTCTATGGTCAGATTTTGGAGCAGATCGTCTCGGGCCGGCTGTCCGAGGGCACGCGTCTTCCGGCGGAACAGGATATTTGCAAGATGTTCGGCGTGTCGCGGCCTGTGGTGCGCCAGGCGCTCTCGCGGCTGCGCGCGGACGGTTTGGTTCAGGCGCGCCAGGGGTCGGGCACTTACGTCATGGCCCGTCCGGCGGATCGTCTGTTAAGTTTTGCCGAGCCGCGGCAGATTGCCGATTTTTTGCGCTGCATCGAGATCCGTCTGGTCCTGGAAGGCAGCGCCGCACGCTTTGCCGCAGAGCGCCGCAGCGAAAAGGAAATGGCCGATATCATCGTCGCCCATGAGCGTTTCCGTCTGGAAGCCGAGGCCGGCGCGCTGCGTACTGAGAGCGATCTGACGTTCCATACCGCCATTGCCACTGCCAGCGGGAACCATTTCTTTCCCGAAATGCTGGAAAACCTGCACGAATATCTGAGCGGGTTTATGAATCTCACCCTGCGCCTCACCCATACCAGCCCGCACGAGCGCGCCAGCGTGGTGTTGCAGGAGCATAGCCTCATCGTTGAGGCGATCCGGAATCAGGACCCGGAATCGGCGCAGATCGCCATGCAGTTTCATATCACGCAGGCTCGCCGGCGCATGATCGACCGCAAGCGAGATTAGGGCGTTCGTTTTTTTTTTGATGGGATGAGCTTGCTGCTTGGGCTTCAACGCGTCAGCGGAGCGACCGCGATTTCGATCCATCCTTCCAGAGTGGCGCCGGGAGCGAGTTCGGTTATGCCCTGATCTGCGGCCTCGCCATTGGGATTAATGCCGTCGGGTCGGTGGGAAACTGGCTCCAGCGCGAAAAAATCCTGCTCCATAGGAGTAAAGAGGATAATATCGCCCAAGCTCCTGCTGACGTGCAGATGCAGGCGCAGGCCGGATTCGGGATAGGCGATGCTGGCTTCACCGGACCAGCCGCCATAGGCATGGTCGATCAGCCCCTCGCCAAGGCCCTTGGCCACCGAGAAATCAAACGCATGAGTCGGCTTGCTTGCGCGGATCGGGATATCTTCGCCGTCTTTTTCCCAGAGATGCGCCGCAGTGAAGGCCAGCGTCGTCTGTTTCTCGCGCGTGAAGTACGGATGCCAGCCCAATCCTGCGGGAGCGGCGACGGAGCTGAGATTTTGGAGCCCGAGGCTGAGATGTAACCGGTCTTGCCTGAGGACGAACTGCTGCCAGGCCTTGTAGGCAAAGGGCCAGGCGTCTTCGGCGTCCGGCTGGTAATCCAGCTCCAATCGAACGCTTTGTGCGTTTTGTGCTGCGACGCGCCAGGGCAGAAAGCGCGCCCCGCCGTGCAAGGCGTGCCGCGGGTCGCCGCTTTGTCGCGACAGGGCAAAATCCTCCCCGCCCCACGAAAATCGCCCGCCGCGAATCCGATTGGAAAACGGCACCAGCGGAAAACTGGCCATCGCCCGGCTGTTCAATGTTGCTAGCGCTCCCTCGGGGCTTTCGCGCAGCAACGCGCGCGTGCTGTGGCGCCAATGGGTGACGCTGCCGCCCGCCTCAGGCAACAAACCAAGACTCAGCGGTCCTGCGGATAGGGTGAGCAGGGGCATGGTGGCAGATCTCCTTCAATAGTCCAGCTTTATGCCGCGAAATTAGTAGGCTGAAAAAGTTGTCCTTAATAGTTGTAATTGAAATTTACGTATAATTTACAACAAAATACGCAGTTGGTTCCGCGCGTTTATCGCGTGTTGCCCAGTGCGAGGCGGCGCAGCAGGGGAGATTCGTCCCACTTACTCGGCTGATTTTGTGTGCTGCAACAAAATAAACCGCAAGTTCCAAAGCCAAGTATAATAGGTTTTTCTTGCCTTAGTGGACGCGTAATCCGTGCGTTCGATATTTTCTTGTCAAAAAAAATAGGATGAATTGCGGACAAGGTTTGACGAAGGTCAATCTAAGTTGTAAACAAAAATTACTATTTAGAGGGCGGAGACCCTGCCCATCTACTTTCGAGGAAATTTTCGATGAGTCCTTCTGTTGAGTCGTTTCGCCGTAAATTGACCGGCATTTCTGGTATTCTGGTGACGCCATTTGATCAGAGCGACAAATTCGCGCCCGGACCGCTCAAGCCTGTGGTGGAGCGCGCGCTGGCGGCGGGGGTGCATATCCTGACGATCAATGGCAATACGGGTGAATTCTATTCCCTGACCACTGCTGAGGCCGAGGCAGCGGTGCACACGGCGGCGGAGTTAATTGGCGGGCGCGCGCCCCTGCTGGCGGGCGTGGGCCGGAGCATTGGCGATGCGCTGGCGCTGACCGCCGCTTCGCGTGCGGCGGGCGCTTCGGCGCTCATGGTGCATCAGCCACCCGACCCGTTTGTCGCGCCGCGCGGCGTGGTGGCTTATGTTGAGCGCATTGCCGAAGCCGGGCAGGGATTGCCTGTGGTGTTGTACCTGCGTAACGATAATATCGGTCTCGATGCCATCGCGCAGCTTTGCCAGATTCCGAATGTCGTGGGCGTGAAATGGGCAACTCCGACCCCGTTGCGCCTCGCCGAATGTATTCGTCGCGCCGATGCAAAGATCGTCTGGGTGGGCGGCCTGGCCGAGGTTTGGGCGCCAGCATTTTACGCGGTCGGCGCACGGGGGTTTACCTCGGGTTTGATCAACGTCTGGCCGGAGCATTCGCTCGCTATCCATGCGGCGCTTGAGGCGGGCGACTACGCCAAGGCCAATGCACTGATTGCTGTCATGAACAGCTTCGAGGCGTTGCGCGCTGAAGAAGGCAATGGCACCAATGTCACGGTGGTCAAATCCGCCTTGCAGTTGATGGGCGGTGATTGCGGCCCGGTGCGCGCGCCTGGGGCCTGGCCTCTGGATGAACGCCAAGGGAAGGAATTGCGCCTGCGTCTGGCAGAATGGGGGCTGATTAAGGCCTCGATCGCAGCGCAGGCTTAAAAGGACATGAACATGAAAAAAGCCGATTTGAACGCTGTTTACGCTATGATGGGCGGCCAAACCCTTTGCGGTCCCACGGCTTTCCGGGGGCAGAACCCGGCGTCGGGCGAAGCGCTCGAACCGGCGTTCGGCGAGGCCGGTCCCGCCGAAACCGCCCATGCCTGCGCATTGGCGGCGGCGGCGTTCGATACCTACCGCGAAAATAGCCTTGAGGTGCGCGCAGCATTTCTGGAGGCGATCGCGGCGCAAATTCTGGCGCTGGGCGATGCGCTAGTGGAGCGCGCAATGGCCGAGAGCGGCCTGCCCCGTGGGCGCATTGAGGGCGAGCGCGGCCGTACGGTTGGCCAGCTGCGCCTGTTTGCCTCGGTAGTGCGAGAGGGGGGCTGGCTCGACCTGCGCGTTGACCCGGCGCAGCCTGAGCGCAAACCTCTGCCGCGCGCGGATCTACGCTTGCGCAACATCCCGCTCGGCCCGGTGGCAGTGTTCGGCGCCAGTAATTTTCCCTTGGCCTTCTCGGTCGCGGGCGGGGATACGGCCTCGGCGCTCGCGGCTGGTTGTCCGGTCGTGGTAAAGTCTCACCCGGCCCATCCTGGCACCTCGCTTTTGGTCGGTCAGGCGATCCAGGCAGCGGTTGCGGAATGTGGTCTGCCGCAGGGGGTTTTCTCGCTGCTCTTTGGCGTGGGCAATGCACTGGGCGGCGCGCTGGTTGCCGACCCGCGGATCAAGGCTGTCGGCTTTACCGGCTCGCGGATTGGTGGGCTGGCGCTGGCGCAGATTGCCGCCCAGCGCGCCGAGCCGATTCCAGTTTATGCCGAGATGAGCAGCATTAATCCGGTGCTATTGTTTCCCGGCGCGTTGCAGACGCGGGCGGCGGCGTTGGGAGCCGGTTTCGCCGCCTCGCTCGCCCAGGGGGCGGGGCAATTCTGCACCAATCCTGGACTGCTCATTGCCCAGGAAAGCCCGGATGTGGATGCGTTCATCGCCGCCGCCTGTGGCGCGTTGGGCACGATACCGGCGAGCGCGATGCTCACGGAGGGGATCCACAGCGCCTACACGCGCGGCGTCGCCCTGCTGAGCGCGCATCAGGCGGTGACGGAGCTTGCGCGCGGTGCGGCGGGGGCTGGTCATAACCGTTGCCAGTCTGCATTTTTCGTCACCGATGCGCGGAGCTTCCTCGCCGACCCGGCGCTGAGTGCTGAGATTTTTGGCGCGGCGTCCCTGCTGGTCCGCTGCCCGGACGAAGCCGCCCTGCGCGAGGTGCTGAGCGCGCTGGAGGGGCAGCTCACCATCACCCTGCAAATGGAGCAGAGTGACCTCGCGGCGGCGCAGGCGCTGCTGCCGCTGCTGGAACGCAAGGCCGGGCGTCTGCTCGCAAATGGTTGGCCTACCGGCGTCGAGGTCTGTCACGCGATGGTGCATGGCGGCCCGTATCCGGCGACGACGGATGGGCGCACCACCTCGGTCGGCACGCTCGCCATTCGCCGCTTCCTGCGGCCCATCTGCTACCAGGATTTCGCGGCATTGCTGCT
>DAOMCN010000030.1:0-6125 GCA_035427885.1 Acidocella sp.
ATTGACCGAACAATATCGTCCCACATATTAGCAAGCACAAAGCCGCCCACCCCCAGGAATCCACCAATGCAGCAGAAACACGCCCTGGCCCTCCTCGCCAGCCTGACCGGCGCCTCCGCCCTCGCCCAGAGCGCCCCGCCACCCGTGATCGGCTACATCACCGTCTCCCCGCAGCCGGTTTACGCACAGCACAATTACACCGGCCGCATCGCCGCACCGCAGATCGTCCAGCTCCAGGCGCGCGTGACCGGCTATCTGGAATCCCAGGATTTCAAGGACGGCCAGGCGGTCAAAAAAGGCGACCTGCTCTACGTCATCGAACAACCTCCCTATCAGGCCCAGGTCGAAGCCGCCCAGGCCGCGCTCGCCCAGGCCGAGGCCCAGGCGCGCAACGCCACCCTGACCCTCGCCCGCGCCAAAGCCCTGCTGCGCACCGCCGCAGGCCAACAATCCGCCGTGGACGCCGCCGAGGCGGCCTCCCTCTCGGACAACGCGGCGATCCTGAGCGCCCAGGCCGCCCTACAAGCCGCCCAGATCAACCTTGGCTACACCGAAATCCGCGCCCCGATCGACGGCATCCTCGGCGCGACCTCGGTAACGCCCGGCAACGTTGTCGGCCCAACCAGCGGCACCCTGGCCACCCTAATCTCCGAAGACCCGATGTGGGTAACCTTCGCCCTGCCCACGGCGGACGCCATCAAGGAACGCGCCAAAGCCAACGACTACACCCTCCAGGTCCAACTCCCCGACGGCTCAACCTACAACCAGACCGGCCACATCGACTTCATCAACAACCAGATCACCCAGAACACGGACACCCAGACCTGGCGCGCCACCATCGCCAATCCGGCCCACGCCCTGACGGACGGCGAATTCGTCACCGTCACCCTGCGCGCCGCCCAGCCCAAACAGCAAATCGTAATCCCGCTCGTTGCCCTGATCACCGACCAGCTCGGCGACTACGTGTTGAAACTCACCCCCGCCAACACCGTCACCCGCCAGAACGTAACCCTCGGCACGGAAACAGTCACCAACGTCCCAGTGCTCTCCGGCCTGTCGCCAGGCGACAAAATCATCACCCAGGGTATCCAGTCCATCCATCCCGGCGAGAAGGTCAACGCGCAACCGGCAGAGCAGAACTAGATGCTGTCCGCCTTTTTCATCGACCGCCCGCGCTTTGCCATCGTCATCGCGCTGATCATCACCCTCGCCGGCGCAATCGCGCTAATGCGCATCCCGGTCGCCCAATTCCCGGACATCGTCCCCCCGCAGGTCCAGGTAACGGCGAACTACCCCGGTGCGTCCGCCAAGGTGGTGAATCAGACCATCGCCGAGCCGCTCGAAGAAGCGGTGAACGGCCTGAACAACGAAATCTACATGTCCTCGACCAGCGCCAATGACGGCAGCTACACCTTGACGGTGAGCTTCCGCGTCGGCTCGAACCCGGATGTGGACACGGTAAACGTGACCAACGCCGTGCAACAGGCAACCTCCCAGCTCCCCGCCTCGGTGCAGCAGGAGGGGATCTCGGTGCGCAAGCGCTCCTCCTCCGTGCTCGCCTTCATGTTCGTCTCGAGCAAGGGCAGCGCGTTCAACCAGCTCCAGGTCTCGAATTACGTCACCATCAACATGCTGGACCCGCTCTCGCGCGTCCCCGGCGTCGGCCAGGTTTTCCTCTTCGGCCCGGAAAACTACTCGATGCGCGTGAACTACAACGCCAACCGCCTGACCCAGCTCGGCCTGACCCCGGGCGACATCATCAGCGCGCTGAACGCCCAGAACGTCCAGGCCCCGGTCGGCACCATCGGCGCGGCCCCCAACACCCCCGACCAACAACTCCAGCTCACCGTCGAAACTCAAGGCCGTCTGACCACCGCGACGCAGTTCGGCAACGTGATCCTGCGCGCTAATCCGGACGGCTCCGTGCTGCGCCTCAAAGACGTGGCCCAGATCGAACTCGGCGCGCAGAGCCAGACCCGCATCAATAAGATCGACAACAACCCCGGCCAGGCCATCGGCATCTTCCTCGCCCCCGGCGCCAACGCCGTCGCCACCTCGGCGGCGGTGGCGCGCGAGCTGGCGGTGCTGAAAAAATCCTTCCCCCCCTCGCTGGCAGTCACCACGGTCTATGACAGCTCGAGCTTCATCGCCGCGACGATCCACGAGGTCGAAACCACCCTGGCGGAAGCCTTCTGCCTGGTCGTCCTGGTGGTATTCCTCTTCCTGGGCGACTGGCGCGCCACAATCGTCCCGATGGTCGTGGTGCCCATCGCCCTGACCGGCAGCTTCGCCTTCCTCCTGGCCTTCGGCTTCTCCGCGAACACGATCACCCTGCTCGCCCTGGTCGTGGCCACCGGGATCGTCGTGGACGACGCGATCGTGGTGGTGGAAAACGTCGAGCGCGTGATGTCCGAACGCCCAGACCTCTCCAACCGTGCCGCGACCAAGCTGGCGATGTCCCAGATCACCAACCCGATCATCGCAATCTCCCTGGTCCTGCTATCGGTCTTCGTACCAATCGCCTTTATCCCCGGCCTCTCGGGTCTATTGTTCCAGCAATTCGCGATGACAGTGAGCATGGCGATGCTAATCTCGGCACTCCTCGCCCTGACACTCTCGCCCGCCCTGTGCGCCATCCTCCTGCGCCGCGACCATAAGCCCCGCGGCGTCCTGCGCCGCGTCCTGAACGGCATCGACACCGCGCGCAACGGCTACGCCAACATCGTTCAGCGCCTGCTCAAGCGCGCCGGTCTCGCCCTGGCCGTGATCGTGGTCTTCGCCCTGGGGGCGGGGCTGATGAGCTATCTGACCCCCGGCGGCTTCCTGCCCAATGAGGACCAGGGCGCCTTCTTCGCCCAGATCAGCCTCCCCGCCGGCGCCTCGCTCAACCGCACCGAAGCCGCCGCCGACGCCCTGACCAAAGAACTCGACAACCTCCCCCAGGTCAGCAACACACTCTCAATCATTGGCTATTCGATCCTCGACCAGGCGACGGAGTCTAACACCGCCTTCTTCGTCCTGCGCCTGAAACCCTTCGCCCAGCGCCCCGGTGCTGCCAACAACGTGGATGCCGTAATCCGCCACGTCTTCGCCATCGGCAGCCAATTCCGCGACGCCCGGCTGATCGCCTTCAACCTGCCGCCGATCATCGGCCTGTCCACCAACGGCGGCTTCCAATACGAGCTGGAAAACACCGCCGGCGCGGCCCAGTCGCAGTTCCAGGCGGTACTGAACGGCCTCCTCGTCGCCGCCAACCAAAACAAGCAACTCAGCCACGTCTTCTCGACCTATAACGGCAACAACCCCGCCCTGTACCTCGATATCGACAGCAGCAAAGCCCAGGCCCTGGGCGTCAACATGAGCGACATCTACACGACTCTCCAGGCGACGTTGGGCGGCTATTACGTCAACCAATTCAACCTCTACGGCCGCATCTGGCAGGTCAACATCGAGGGCCTCGCCGCCAACCGCGCCACCCCGAACGCGATCTACCAGAGCGACGTGCGTTCCGCCTCCGGCACGATGGTGCCGATGCGCGCCCTGGCAACAATCCACACGATCCTGGAGCCGCAGGTCATCTCGCGCTACAACGACACCGAAGCAATCCCGATCATCGGCAACCCCGCCCCCGGCGTCTCCTCGGGCAGTTCCCTGGCCGCGATGGCCACGGTCTCCGCGCGCACCCTGCCCCCCGGCTATTCCTATGAGTGGACCGGCACCGCCTATCAGGAAGCCTCCGCGACAGGCCAGACCGGCCCACTCCTCGGCCTCTCCGTCCTCTTCGCCTACCTCTTCCTGGTGGCGCTGTATGAGAGCTGGGTGATCCCGGTCCCGGTTCTTCTCTCTGTCGTGGTCGGCGTCTTCGGCGCGCTGTTCGGCACTTGGATCACCGGCCTGAGCATCAATCTCTACGCCCAGATCGGCATGGTGACGCTGATCGCGCTCGCCGCCAAAAACGGCATCCTGATCGTCGAATTCGCCAAGGAGCGCCGCGCCGAGGGCATGGCCATCATCGAAGCGGCGGCCATGGGCGCGCGCATGCGTTTCCGCGCCGTAATGATGACCTCAATCGCCTTCGTCTTCGGTCTGATCCCCCTCGTGATCGCAACCGGTGCCGCCCAGATCAGCCGCCGCTCCCTTGGCACTCCGGTCTTCGCGGGCATGATCGCCGCCAGCCTGATCGGCATTTTCGTTATCCCGCTGCTCTATGCTGTCTTCCAGAACCTACGCGAAAAAACCATGAAAAAGCGCACAGCCACCTCCGGGGCTGAACCAAACCAAACCTGAACTTCACAACAAAAAAGGGCGGCCCCGCGAAGAGCCGCCCTTGTAACACCCGACTATGCGCCCCTTACTCGGGCAGCATCTCGCCCGACCCGCCAAGCGCTTCCGGAAAATCCTTAAGCTTGGGCAGCCCGTCGTGCATATGCAGCACGGTCTCCCCGTAATTGACATGCAGTTGCGGCTCAAAGGCCAACTCCGGCAAGGTCGCGGCAAATACATCGACCAGCCCAAACCCGGGATGGCGCGTCAGCACATGCCCGCCGCATTTCTTGCAGAACTCGCGATGGCTGGCATCGGTCTTGGCATAGCTGCCAATCTCCGCCTCGCCCTGCACGACACGAATCGCCTCGGGCTTCCAGAGCGTAAAGGCGTTCACCGGCCCCGCCGACCAGGACCGGCAAGAGCGGCAATGGCAATACCCCATCGCCTCCGCCTCGCCACTGGCCTCAATCGCCACCGCACCGCAAAAACAAGCGCCACTATAGGTTTTTGTCATATTTTCAGGCTCCTCCAGGTTATTTTGGATTAGCCTAGGCGGCTTAAAACGCGCCCGCAATCCTGTCCCAAAATGGCACATCCCAGAGACACAAGCGGATCATTCCCCCGGCTTACCGTTCCAATCCACCAACCCAGTCCCGCTCCAATGTCCAAACGAGGTAAGATCCATCTTCGGACGGCCGAACCTGCGCCAGATTTCAATCATATTGATCACCCGCGTATCATCGAACATGACAATCGGGTTTTTTGGGAGGTGCAGAGATCCGATGGCATCAATGAATTTCTGCTCAGTCACACCGTCCTTGGGGCCATCAACAAAAATAAATTCCGCCTCGGCAAAAACCTCCCGATACGGTTCGATACCGCCCGGCGCGCCGATATCCGCCAGAACCTGCGTCACCCGCCCCTGTGCGAAATCGCGCTCCGTGAGCCACGTCTGATCGAAAGAATTCCAAGGCACCAGATCGAACGTAACAAGCCGCCCATCCGGCGGAAGCGTCTGCCCAAGCGCCATCGTTCCCATCCCAGTGAACGTGCCGATTTCAATGACGGTCTTGGCCTTCAGCTCCTGAACGAGCGCCGCGAGAAGACGATAATGCTCCCCCGGCCAGGTACGATACCACCGCGTTTCGGATGAAGTCCTGCCATCAAGATCGCTGAGCTCGACATCGCAGGCCCGCCGCGCCGCCGCAAGCGCCACCTCCATCAACCACCGGGTCGGCCGAATAGTTTCATCATCCGCGCTGGCAATGATGGAAGCTTCCTTATGGCGGGCGGGTGTCCGCCGCAAAGCCTTCTTCCCCGCGTCACGCGCAGCGGCTTTTTGAAATAAATTTGCAACAGAGCGAGGAGCTGAGGTCATTTTATATCCATGAGGGCATAAGTACGATGCAAACACCCTAAACAGCTTCGCGGCGCTACAGCAACACCCCCAAAGTCTCAAAAACCCACAAAATCGAATAAAATTTCCACCTTTTTAGACCGTTATTTTTACGTAACAATCGCCCGTTTTTACCTCTTTCGCAGCGCAGCAAATTCAACATAAACAATACGTTAAGGCAGTACGAATCGGCAATTGTTTCACGTGAAACATTTTAACATGTCGTTATTTTAGCTACCTCTTAGCGGCCCCACCATCTCCCCCGGCCTGACCCAGTCATCGAACTCCGCCGCCGTCGTAACCCCAAGCCCAATCGCCGCCTGCCGCAACGAAATCCCCTCCCGATGCGCCATCAACGCCACCCGCGCCGCCGCCTCATAGCCAACATGCGGATTAAGCGCCGTCACCAGCATCAAATTCTTCTGCAAATTCTCAGCAATTTTTCCGTAAGCGGGTTCAATCC
>DAOMCN010000030.1:6135-10478 GCA_035427885.1 Acidocella sp.
CACGCGCGCAATGCAAATCGAACCCGCGCACCCCCTCCGCCAGCAACTTCGCCGATTCCAGCAAATTCCACAGCATCACCGGCTTGAACACATTGAGCTGAAAATTCCCCTGAGACCCCGCGAATGCAACCGCATGATCATTGCCGAACACCTGCACCGCGATCATAGTCAGCGCCTCGCATTGCGTCGGGTTGATCTTGCCCGGCATGATCGAAGACCCGGGCTCATTCTCAGGAATCAACAACTCCCCTATCCCCGTGCGAGGTCCCGAGGCATACCAGCGCACATCATTGGCAATCTTCATCGCCGCCCCCGCCAGAACACGCACCGCGCCTGACGCCGCGACGATCGCATCATGCGCCGAGAGTGCGGCAAACTTATTCGCCGCCGAACAAAACGGTTTCCCCGTCTCCAGCGCAATAAACTCCGCCGCCACCGGGCCAAAATTCTGCACCGCATTAAGCCCGGTACCCACCGCCGTCCCCCCGAGCGCCAGCTCATAGAGCCCCAGCAACGCGGTACGTATCCCGCTAACCGCCGCCTCCAACTGCGCCACCCAGCCCGAAATCACCTGCCCCAGCGTGATCGGCGTCGCATCCTGCAAATGCGTCCGCCCGGTCATCACCACCCCCTCGAACGCCTCCTGCTTGCCCACCAGCGTCTCCAACAACCGCTCCACCGCAGGCAGCAACACCTCGTCGATCACCTCAACCGCCGCAATATGCATCACGGCGGGAAACGTATCATTGGAAGACTGGCTATGATTGACATCATCGTTGGGATTAACCGGGCTCTTACTGCCAACAACGCCCCCCGCCATCTGGATCGCCCGGTTGGCGATGACCTCATTAGCGTTCATATTGCTTTGCGTCCCCGACCCGGTCTGAAACACCACAAGCGGAAATTCCGCGTCCCACTTGCCGGCAATGACCTCCTCCGCCGCCGCGACAATCAGCGCCGCCTTCTCCGCGGGCAACTGTCCGAGCGCCTGATTGGCCAGCGCACAGGCCTTTTTCAACATCCCAAATGCACGAACAACCTCGCGCCCCCAGACCGGCCCGGCGCGAAAATGCTCAATCGAACGCTGCGTCTGCGCCCCCCACATATGCTCAGCGGGCACCGCGACATCGCCCAAGGCGTCATGTTCAATCCGCATCACAATTTCCCGTTCAAAAACCCCAAAGCCGGCAGCGGTTTCCACCGCCTAGGCAGATCCGTACGGCGAATAGGCTTGACCGCATAATCTGGGGTCGGCTGTGCGGCATTTTCAAGGAACCCCGCATAAGCGCGCACCTGCGCCTCGCGCCAGGCCTGATCGGCGAGCGCGGCGGAGCGGCTGGAATAGATTTCAGCAATACGAATGACCCGGCCAACAATGGCAACCACCGCCCAAAGCGAATCCTCTCCGCCGCGACGCATCTCAGCCGGAAACTCGATCATCACGCCCTTCGTACCCGATTTCGCACATCGAGGGTAAGAAAAATCAGCGCCCCTCGCGCAGCAGCGCCCAAAATACCTTGGGATCTGAGAGCAGGTACCGCCCCGCCAGCCGCCCCGGCTCGCGCCCCAGCCGGTACAACCATTCCAGCCCCGCCCGGCGTATCCAAAGCGGTGCGCGCCGCGCCGTGCCCGCGCAAAACTCCAGCGCCGCGCCAACACACAATCCAACCCCCGCCGCCGCGCCCTGCGCCGCGACCGCATACGCCAGCACCTCCTGGACCGGCGACCCCACGGCAAAGAACGTAACCACCGCCCGCGCGTCGCGAACAAAATCCCGCGCCCCAAGCAGCGCCGGAACATCGTGCAGGAGCCCCATCGGCGGCGCGTGATGCACAAACCTAATCCCCGGATACCGCGCCACCAACGCCGCGAACCCCCGCCCCGACATCCCCACCACCGCGACGCGCCGCCCCGTCAACCGCGCCAGCAACGCCTGCGTCAGATCCGCCCCCGTCACCACCGGCGGCGTGCGCCGTCCGAGCCGGTGCGCGAAGATCTCCAAAAACCTTGAATCCAATAGGCACAACATTGCCTGCTGATACACCGGCCCTAGCGCAGCAATCCGTCCCAGCCGCTCAAGATGGTCAACATTCGGCGTCACCACATACCCAAATTCCGTTCCCTCAGCCCGCGCCAGCACCCTCGTCACCACCTCGTCCAGGGCTAGGTCGTCAAAATCAACACCCAGCAGCCGAATCGGCGCGGCATTCAGGGCGTCCATGTCATCCCTAGAGTAAAAACATGCGCATTGGCCGCCCGCCGATCATTCGCCTGCAGATCGTTGAACGCATACGCCCCCACCAACGCCAGATGCGCGCCAAGTTGCCAGTTCAGCCCGGCGTGCGCCTGCATCAGCGTCTGGCGCTGGGCGCTGCGCAAATACGCCGCATTGTCAATCTCCGCGCTGAATTTGGCCGTGATTTCGGTCCGCACCTCATGCGCCAGCGAGACCTTGGCCCGGGTTAGCGTATAGGCGGCGGCGCTAATTTCGTCGGGGTCATCGATCTCGCGCGCCAGCTCCAGACGCAGCCGATCGAGATCGCTCGGCATCCAGTCCAGCCGCGCCTCTAACACCGGCGCAAGCAACTGTGGACCCGTACGCGTCCGCCGCTGCGCCGCCCCCGCCAGCGCGCTCAGGGTCCATAACCCGCTCGCGGTATCAACGAACCCCGCCAACACCTGATCGGTCGTGGCGTTAAACCCGGGCGCAGCATAATCCGACTGCGTCGCCCCCAGCCGGAGCACAAATTGTACCGGCCCTTCCGGCGCCCAGGCCGTAGTCAGAACCTCGCGCGTATCGGTCCGGTTCTGCGCTGGCCGTCCTGGAAAACTGTAGCACGTCGCTGAAGCTTCCGGCTTGAAGGTAAGCGTGCCGGAGGTGATCTCATCGCTGGCACGCAGATTTTGCAGGACAAAGCTGACCGGCTTTGAGACGGCCACACTCCCCAGCGCAAAGCCCGTCTCCTGCCCGCGCAGATACCCCCCTGCGAGGGTGATGGTCTCGTCGGGCAGCGCCGCGCGCTCGCCCAGCGCCAGCATCTCCCCGCTGGTGTTCTGGCTGTTATCCTGCGGATAGAGCGCGACATTGGCCGCGGCGTAGGCGCCAAGACCGAGCAGGCTGTCGCTGACCCGCAGGCTCGGCGTCGCGGCAAGGACGGCGGAGCCTGCTTGTGTATTCGGCGCGGAATCATATCCCGCCGACGCCGCGAGGGACGGCACCGCCGAGAACGCCCCGGACTGGAACCCCATGGCCTCTGGAAGCTCCAGCCGATGGTCCGCAACCACCGAGAACGGTGTACCATAGCCCGGGATTCCCACCGGGAGCAGGCTGTCCAACGTCTGCCCGCGCGCGCCGGGGATGGCGAGCAGGAAGAACGCAGCCGCGCTCGGGGGGATATATTTCAACACAAGGTTGTGCTTAGCATTACCGAACATCCACTAAAACGATTATTTAACTTTTTGACAACAACTTTGGCTGGAAACGTGGAACGGCGCAGCGATATCGACCGGGTCAAGGGCTTCACCATTCTGCTCGTGGTTTTTGGGCATCTGGTGGCACGCGCGGATCCCTCCGGCGTGGGCTGGTACGAGCCGCTGCGCCGGGCGGTTTATGCGTTCCACATGCCGCTGTTTCTCTACCTCAGCGGGTTGGTCGCGGTGCTCTCAGGGATGGCGCTGGCCCCGTGCGCGGCTTGGCCCGGCGTGGCGCAGGCCCGGGCGCGGCGGTTGTTGGTGCCGTTCTTCGTGATGGGCACGCTGATCGTCCTGGGCAAGTGCCTCGCCGCGCGGGTCATGGTGGTGGACAACCTCCCATCCTCACCGCTCTCAGGATTGGCCCATCTGCTCTGGCACACGGCGGACAGCCCGGCGCTTTCGATCTGGTATCTATTCGTGCTGTTCTTCGTCAGCCTTGGCAGCATGGTCTGGCTCGGCAGCATGGTCTGGCTCGGCGGATGGCCCTCACGCCTGCCCGCGCTGCTTGGATTTTTTCTCCTGCTCTCCGTCCTGCCCCTGCCAGCCTATGTTTATCTCGACCGGATCGGCACCTATGCGGTGTTTTTCGGTCTCGGGCTGTGGGCGGGGTTTTTGGGGGCGCGCTGGGACGCGTTTATCGACCGCTTCTGGCCTGGGTTTTTGCTCCTGTTGCTGGTTTGCTTGGGCGCTATTGCGGTTTTTGGAGATGGCTGGCCGGAAAAACTGATTTTGTTGCCGGTGGGAGCACTTTCTCTGCCCGCGCTTCACGGATGGTTAAGGAGATGGCGCGCAACTTATGCACGAGTGTTTGTTTTTCTCGGGCGGTACAGTCTCATGATTTATTTGTTCAACACGCTGTTTATCGGGCT
>DAOMCN010000031.1:0-10439 GCA_035427885.1 Acidocella sp.
CGAGCCGATCGCGTCGAGGGCCGCGAGCGGAAAGCCCAGCGCGTCGAGAGCCGCATCGAGACCGCCGCCTCCTCATGCGTCGCCGGAAATTTGGTGCATTCGTCGAGAACCATCGTGATCGTGGAGTCCAGGAGATATTGAATCTCCATCGAACGCTCGGGCGTCAGGTGATATTTCGCACCATCAATATGCGAGCGAAACGTTACCCCGGTCTCATCCATCTTGCGCAACTTCGCGAGCGACATAACCTGGAATCCGCCTGAGTCGGTCAGGATCGGCCCAGGCCAGTCCATCATCTTATGCAACCCGCCGAGCCGCGCCACACGCTCGGCCGTTGGGCGCAGCATCAGATGATAGGTATTACCGAGCACAATCTTGGCACCCGTCGCGCGTACGGCATCAGCGGTCATCGCCTTGACCGTCCCCGCCGTGCCTACCGCCATGAACGTCGGCGTTGGCACATCGCCATGCGCAGTGTGCAGCAGCCCCGCCCGCGCCGCGCCATCACGCGCCAGCAACTCAAATCCAAACTTCATACGCGCTCCAGCAAACAGGCATCGCCATAGGAATAAAAACGATATTTTTGCCCAATCGCATACGCGTAAGCGTCACGGATGCGCTCCACCCCGGCAAAGGCCGAAACCAGCATCAGTAAGGTGGAGTGCGGCAGGTGAAAATTCGTGAACAACAGATCTGCGACCTTGAAGCGATAGCCGGGCAGAATGAAAATATCCGTCTCGCCGTCAAAGGCCTTTACCGCGCCTTCATCATTCGCCGCCGACTCGATCACCCGCAGCGCCGTCGTCCCCACCGGCACAATCCTGCCCCCCGCGGCCCGCGCAGCATTGATCCGCGCCGCCGCCTCGGCAGAGACATGGCCGCGCTCGGCGTGCATCTTGTGCTCGGCCAAATTCTCCACTCGCACCGGCAAAAACGTCCCCGCGCCGACATGCAGCGTCACGCGCACAATTTCGATGCCCGCCTCTTGCAACGCCTCCAGCAATTGCGGCGTGAAATGCAGCCCCGCCGTGGGCGCGGCGACGGCACCTTCATGGGCCGCGAACATCGTCTGATAGTCGGACGCATCGCGCTGCGTCACCCCCTCGGGCCGCGCGATATAGGGCGGCAAGGCCAGCGCCCCGGAACGGTCGAGCGCCGCATAGAAATCATCCGCGACAAAGCGCAAAAGCGCTGCTCCGCCCTCAAGAATCTCAGAAACCTCCGCCGAGAATTCCGGATCGATCACCAATACATCGCCAGCATGCACACGCTTGGCGTTGCGCAGCAGCACGCGCCAGCGCCCATCGTCGAGCCGCCGGTCTAGCGTTATGCCAATCCGCGCCACGCCGCGCATCGCGCTCAGCTGCGCCGGGATCACCTTGGTGTCGTTCACCACCAGCAAATCCCCACGGCGCAACAGCCCCGGCAAATAGCGCACAGTATAATCACGCAACGCCGCGCCCACATGGAGCAGCCGCGCGCTATCTCTCGGCCGCGCCGGCTCAGTTGCAATACGTTCAGCCGGAAGCGTGTAGCCAAAATCAGAAAGTTTCATGCGAAATCCAGAATCAATCGGCGAGAGACCGAGGGAGTACGCGCCTCCCTGGCCTTACACCCCACCGAATCAGCCCTCCATATAGGAGGCAAGTTCGATCAGATTGCCATCCGGGTCGCGGCAATAGACCGAGGTAATATCGCCCAGCGCGCCAATACGCGTCACCGGCCCGCGCTCAATGGCCACCCCGCAGGCCTGCAACTGCGCCACTGCATCCGCGCTACGCACGGCAATAACAAAACACAGATCCAGCGTGCCCGGCCGCGCCAGCGAGGCATGGGGCAACACCTCGTTTCCCATCTCGTGCAGGTTGATTTTCTGCGCGCCAAAACGCAAGGCCGTGCGGTTTTTGCCGCCATATTCCTCGCGCTCCATGCCTAGCACGCGCTGATACCAGGCGGCGGTGATGTTAAGATCGTTACACATCATCACTAGATGGTCGAGCCGGTCAACCGTGAATTTCATCAGGCGAGACCGGCGAAGAAATCATTGCCCTTATCATCCACCACAATAAACGCCGGGAAATCCTTGACCTCGATTTTCCACACCGCTTCCATACCCAGCTCAGGATATTCCAGCACCTCGACCTTGGTGATGTTGTTCTGCGCCAAGACGGCAGCCGGGCCGCCGATGGAGCCGAGATAGAAGCCGCCATGCTTCTGGCAGGCATCGCGCACGGCCTTGCTGCGGTTGCCCTTGGCCAGCATGATCATCGAACCGCCCGCCGCCTGGAATTCCTCGACGTAAGAGTCCATCCGCCCGGCGGTCGTCGGGCCAAAGCTCCCCGTCGGCAGCCCTTCCGGCGTCTTGGCGGGTCCGGCGTAATAGACCGGGTGGTTCTTCATATATTCGGGCATCCCTTCGCCCCGGTCGAGCCGTTCCTTGAGCTTGGCATGGGCGATGTCACGCGCCACCACGATCGTCCCGCTGAGCGCGACGCGGGTCTTGATCGGATATTGCGAAAGCTTAGTCAAAATATAGGCCATCGGCTGGTTCAGATCGATCGCCACGACCTCGCCCGCCGCCTCGCCCGAAGGCACCGGCAGATACTTCGCCGGATCGGTTTCTAACTGTTCGAGGAAGACGCCGTCCTTAGTGATCTTGGCCTTGACTTGCCGGTCCGCCGAGCAGGACACGCCAAGCCCGATCGGCAGGCTCGCCCCGTGGCGCGGCAAGCGGATCACCCGTACGTCGTGACAGAAATACTTGCCGCCAAACTGCGCGCCGATGCCGAGGTTCCGGGTCATCTCCAGCACGCGCTGCTCCATCTCCAGATCGCGGAACGCATGGCCGGTGGCGCTGCCCTCAGTCGGCAGGTTGTCGAGATACTTGGTCGAGCCGAGCTTGACCGTCTTGAGATTCAGATCCGCCGAGGTCCCGCCTATGACGATGCACAGATGGTAAGGCGGGCAGGCCGCCGTCCCGAGTGATTTAACCTTGGCTTCCAGGAACGCCATGATCTTCTCGGGCGTCAGCACCGCGCGGGTTTCCTGGAACAGATACGTCTTATTGGCCGAGCCGCCGCCCTTGGCCATGAACATCAGCGAGAGTTCATCGGCATGATGCTCGCCGGGGGCGGCCATGATGTCGAACTGGACCGGCAGATTATTCCCGGTATTCTTTTCCTCGTACATCGATAGCGGGGCCATCTGTGAATAACGCAGATTGGTCTCGGTATAGGTGCGCTGCACACCGTAGCTGATGGCTTCTTCCTCGTCGCCCTCAACCCAGACGCGCTGGCCCTTTTTGCCGAACACCAGCGCCGTGCCGGTATCCTGGCACATCGGCAGCACGCCGCCAGCCGCGATGGTGGCGTTCTTCAGGAACTCCAAGGCCACGTAGCGGTCGTTCTCAGAGGCTTCCGCGTCGTCCAGAATCTTCGCCAACTGGGCCAGATGCGCCGGGCGCAGCAGGTGCGAGACATCATGGAACGCGGCAAATGCCAACTCACTCAACGCATCGGCGCTGATCTTCAGAACCGTCTTGCCTTCGACCTCGATCGTCGAGACCCCGCCAATATCGAGCTTGCGATACGGCGTCATGTCCTCGGCCAAGGGAAACATTGGCGAATAGGCAAAACCGGGGCTGCGTTTGGTCGTGGCGTTCATCTGGCTTCAGTCTTTCTTGCGTTTACGGAAGGCGTCCAGGCTCACCACCTCGGGCGGCGTATCATTCGCGCGGGCGGGAACATCGTCGCCCTCCGGCGCTGGAATTTCAGCGACCTTGATCGGCTCGGGCACGGCGACCTCGAACTGCAGTCCAAACTGCACCTCAGGGTCGGCGAAATTGGTAATCGCGGCAATGGGGATCACCAACATGCTGTGCACGCCCGAGAAGGATAGCCCGACGGTAAGAACCTCTCCCGCGTCGTCCACATTCAACCCGCTGAACTGGTGTTGCAGCACAATCGTCATCTCGTCGGGGTACTGCGCGCGCAGCCGGTCGGGGATAACGACGCCGGGATAGGCGGTCTTGAAGGTCAGGTAAAAATGATGCTCGCCCGGCAGCCCCTCGCGCGCGACATGGCGCAGCGCGCTTACCACCACATGGCGCAGTGCCGCCTGCGTCCACTCATCATAGGGCAGCAGCGAGTCCGGCACGGTCAGATCGTCGTCAGTCATCCATCACTCCCAAGTGGTCCACGCCTGCCTCGGCGCGGGCCTATCATACATCAATCAGCGTGCTTCGCGCTCATAGTGCCGGTAGTATTTTTCCGTCACCAGGTCGGTCTGCACCACCACGGCAATATCCGTGGTGTTGAACTGCCGGTCGATGACCGCGCCCTCGCCCACGAACCCGCCCAGCCGCAGGTAGCCTTTTACCAGCGGCGGCAGGCTCATCAATGCCCGCTTGGCATCCAGGCTTGCCGGATCGCAGCGCAGCATCGGCACATAGCGCTCCGCCAGCGCCTTTGGGCGGATCGCCTCGGGGGCAAGGTGGTGGCTGGTGAGATAAGTCAGCTCCACCGCCAGGGCGTCCGGATCCGTGCCGCTTAGAGAGGCACAGCCAAACATGAGGTCGATGCCGTAGTGGAAGACATACGCGGCGATCCCCCGCCAGAGCAGTTGCAGTACTGCGCGCGAGCGATAGGCCGCATCGGTACAACTGCGCCCCAGTTCCAGCTTTTTCCCCGAAAATTTTTCCAGGGCGGAGATATCAAACTCACTGGCCGAATAGAACCGTCCCACCTTGGCCGCTGCCGCCTCGCGGATCAGCCGGTAGGTGCCGACAACACTCTGCGCCCCCTCGCCCAGGTCATGGTCCACCACCAGCAGGTGATCCGCGACCACATCGAATTCGTCGCGGTCGCGCTCGGCCAGGATGGTCGCGCCATCCGCCTGCGCGCCCATTTCCTGGTAAAACACTCGGTAGCGCAGCGCCTGCACGGCATCCAGCTCCGCCGCGGTCTCGGCCAGGCGCACGCCCAGATTTCCCGCCCGTAGCTCGGCGAAGCCGGGTGCCGCGTTCCCCACGACAAATCTCGGCAGCTCAGGCACTACATTTGTGTTCATTCCACCATCCGCCGGCCAAAAAGTTCAATCTTGATTACGTCCACATCAAAGCCCTGCCTGCTGGCGATGCCGCGCAGCAGCAATTCGGCCTCCGGCGCGGCAAATTCCAGCACTTTCCCGCTTTCCTGGTCCACGAGATGAAAATGGGTCCGCTCACCACTGGCCTCGTAGCGCGCGCGCTTACTGCCGAGGTCGCGCCGCGCGAGGATTCCCTTGGCCTCAAGCAGCCGCACGGTTCGGTACACCGTCGCCAACGAGATCCGCGCATCCAGGCGATTAGCCCGCCGGTGCAGCTCCTCCACGTCAGGATGGTCGGTCGCTTCCGACAAAACGCGCGCGATGACCCGTCTCGGGCCTGTCATCTTCAGCCCGTTCTCTATGCACAGGCGCTCGATGCTTATATCCATCACGTGCCTTGTGGCCCAAGTTGCTTATCTGGTCCAGCCTTTACGGAGTTTTGCATGTCATTATCCGCCTTGCCCTCACACCATAAAGCCATCGATATCACGTCAGAGACCTGCCCGATGACCTTCGTGCGCACCCGCCTGGCCCTGGACACAATGCAGACGGGCGAAATCCTGCTGATCCGCCTGAAGGGCGCCGACCCGCTGGCCAATGTCCCGCGCGCCGCCGCCGACCAGGGCCACGACCCGTTGGAACTGCTCGAGCAGCCCGACGGAACATGGCTCCTGGTGCTGCAGAAAGGCTAATCCTCCACCCCGTAGCCAACAATGCCCTTGATTTCGAGCATGTCGTTCAGGCCGAAATCCGCATATTCCCGGCCATTGCCGGACTGCTTATAGCCACCAAACGGCGCATGCGTGTCCCATGCCGGGTAGTTGATATATACGCCCCCCGCGCGCATCCGCCGCGCCACGGTGCGCGCCTGCGCCATGTCGCGCCCCTGCACATAGGCGGCAAGGCCATACACCGTGTCGTTGGCCATCTCGATCGCCTCTTCCACAGTGTCATACGGCAAAATCGCCAGCACCGGGCCAAAAATCTCTTCCCGGGAAATGGTCATCTCCGGCGTCACATTGGCAAACACCGTTGCCTGCGTAAAATACCCACCCGCAAGCCCGGCCGGGCGTCCGACGCCGCCCGCCACCAGGGTCGCGCCCTCATCAATCCCCGCCTGGATCAAACGTTGCACCTTGTCGAACTGCAACGCGCTGACCAACGGCCCCAGCACTGTGCCCTCGGCAAAGGCCGGTCCCACGACGAATTTCTTTGCCTCATCGGCGGCAATCTTCATCGCTTCGTCATGCATGGCGCGCGGCACCAGCATTCGCGTCGCCGCGTTGCAGGACTGCCCGCAATTTCCAAAACACTCCGCCACGCCGTTACGCACAGCTTCGTCCAGATCCACATCGGGGAGCAGGATATTGGCCGATTTGCCGCCCAGCTCTTGCGCCACCCGCTTGACCGTATCGGCGGCGGCCTTGGCGACGATGATCCCCGCCCGCGTCGAGCCGGTAAAGGAGATCATGTCAACGTCGTTATGCTCGGCCAATTTCTGCCCGACGGACGGACCATCCCCGTTCACCAGGTTGAACACACCTTTCGGCACACCGGCCTCATGCATGATCTCGGCAAAAATAATCGCATTGAGCGGCGCCACTTCAGAGGGCTTGAGCACCATCGTATTGCCCCCCGCCAGCGCCGGGGCGACTTTGCAGACGATCTGGTTCAGCGGCCAGTTCCAGGGCGTGATCAGCCCGATCACACCGACCGGCTCCTTCACCACCAGCGTCGTCCCCCGCCGCTCGGACCAATGAAATTCCGGCAGGACGTCGAGCAACGCCTTAAAATGCGCGGCGCCGGAGCCGACCTGCGATTGCCGGGCAAAGCCAATCGGCGCGCCCATTTCGCGGGCGCAGGCCTCGGCAAGATCATCCGCCCGGCGCATGTACGCCGCCAGACATGCCTCCAGCAGCTCGAAGCGCTCCTTGGGGCTGGTGCGCGAAAACGCGTCAAACGCCGCCTTCGCCGCCGCGACGGCCAGATCGACATCGGCAGCGCCACCGCCTGAAATCTCGGCGAACGCTTCGCCCGTCGAAGGGTCGATGACCGCAATCCGCTTCGGCGCCACCGGGTCGACCCAGGCGCCATTAATGTAAAACTTGAGATTATTGGACATTCTCTCTCCTCCTCGGTCGGGACGTGTTAAACATATTAAACGCATAATGGAGGATTAGGGAATGGAGCTTAGTGGCGGGTGCCTCTGCGGCGCGATCACTTATGCATTTTCCTGCGATGGCACCGAAGTTGCCGATTATTGCCACTGCCGCGAATGTCGGCGCGCCAGCGGCGCCCCGGTCCTGGCCTGGGTACAAATTGCCCCCGCGCACTTCCGTCTCACCCAAGGCCGGACCAAACCCTTCACCTCCTCTGGGCACGCCACGCGCTGGTTCTGCCCCGATTGCGGCAGCCCGCTCTACATGACTGATCCGGCCGGTAAATCCATTGGCATCACCCTGGGCACGCTGGACACGCCCGGCGCGCTCCGCCCCACCGTCCACGGCTGGGACGCCGAGCGCCTCGCCTGGTTCCAGACCACGGACACCCTGCCCCGCTACGCCCACGCGCCGCCTTACGACCTGTAAAAACGCAACAAGGCCGGGAGAATCCCCACGGCCTTGCCGCTTCGCCTCAAACGTTCTGCTTCAGAACGCCGCGTCCTCGAACTCCATCATTGTCTTAGCCCCGGACTGGATCGCCGCGAGCAGAGCGCCGGTCTGCGGCAGGAGCCGCTGCATGTAGAAATTCGCGGTATCGAGCTTGGCCTTGTAAAAGCGCTCCTCGCCCTTGGGCAGCGCGATTTTCGCCATCCGCGCCCACATGAAGCCGAGCGCCACCAGCCCGAACAACCGCAGATAATCCACCGAAGCCGCGCCGATCTCGTTGGGATCGGACATCGCCGCCTCCATGATGTACCCGGTCGCGACCTGGAAATGCTCCAACGCGGTCTGCAGCGGCCCAACGAACGGCGCCATGTCCTCGTCGTCATTGGCGTCACAAAACTCCATCACCGGATCGAGGAAGCGCGTCAGCAACCGCCCGCCCTCTGCAGGCAGTTTGCGCCCCACCAGATCGAGCGCCTGCACGCCGTTGGTGCCCTCGTAGAGCATGGCGATGCGCGCATCGCGGACATACTGCTCAACGCCGTGGTCGTGAATATAACCATGCCCGCCGTAGCACTGTACCGCGAGGGACGAGATCTCGAAGCCCAGGTCAGTGAAGAACGCCTTCACCACCGGGGTCAGCAACGCGGTGAAGTCATCGGCCACCAGCTTGGCCTCCGCATCCGCCGAGAGGTGCAGCACGTCGATCTCGCGCGCGACCCAGCCCGCCAGCGCGCGGCAGCCTTCGATATAGGCGCGCATGGTCAGCAACATCCGCCGCACATCGGGGTGTACGAGGATCGAGTCCGCCGGCTTATCTTTGTTCTTCGCCCCGGTGAGCGCGCGCCCCTGGATCCGCTCGCGTGCATAGGCCACAGCGTTCTGATACGCGACTTCCGCCACGCCCAGCCCCTGAATCCCGACCGACAAGCGCTCGGTGTTCATCATCGTGAACATCGCGCGCAGGCCCTTGTGCGGCTCGCCGAGCAGCCATCCCTTGGCGTCGTCAAACGACATGGCGCAGGTGGCCGAGCCTTTGATGCCCATTTTATGCTCGATGGCCGTGGCGCTGGCGCCATTGCGTGCGCCCAGGCTGCCGTCCTCGTTGACCAAGAATTTCGGCACGACGAAGAGCGAAATCCCCTTCACCCCCGCAGGCGCGTCCGGCAGGCGGGCCAGCACCAGATGAACGATGTTGCTGGTCATATCGTGCTCGCCAGCCGAGATGAAGATCTTGTTGCCGGTGATGGCATAGGTTCCATCGCCGTTCGGCATCGCCTTGGTGCGCAGCATCCCCAGATCGGTACCGCAATGCGCCTCGGTCAGACACATCGTGCCAGACCATTCGCCCGAGACCATTTTCGGCAGGTAGGTCTGCTTCAGCGCCTCAGTGCCGTGATTGTAGAGCGTGGTGTACGCCCCGTGCGTCAGCCCCGGATACAGGCTGAACGA
Organism: Acidocella sp.; assembly: GCA_035427885.1. GTDB lineage: Bacteria > Pseudomonadota > Alphaproteobacteria > Acetobacterales > Acetobacteraceae > Acidocella. The sequence continues at coordinate 9,144 of DAOMCN010000031.1, forward strand.
GATATTCGCCGCGCACATCATCTCTTCCACGAGCAACGACGCTGCGATCGGCATCCCCTGCCCGCCAAATTCCGGCGACGACGCCATCGCGGTCCAGCCGCCCGCGCAGAACGCGTCATACGCGGCCTTAAAGCCATCAGGCGTGCGTACGACGCCGTTCTCGAAGGTGCAGCCTTCAAGATCGCCGCTCTGGTTGATCGGAAAGAGCACTTCCTCGGTCAGCTTGGCGGCTTCTTCCAGCACGCTGTCGAGCAACTCCGGCGTAAAATCTTCAGCCCCCGGAAGCTCGGCGATGGTTTTGCTGTCATAAAGCTCGTGCAGGACGAAGCGCATATCCTCAAGCGGGGCTTTGTAGATTGGCATGTCTGGTTTTCCTTCCGTTAATTTCTTAAGGGCTTTCCGGTGTCGATAATGCTTTTGATCCGCGCCTGACTCTCCTTAGTGCGGATCAGCGTCATAAAGGATTGCCGCTCTAGCGTCATGACATCCGCCTCTGAAAGCTCATCCGCATAGTCCACCGTACCACCGCTGAGTACATCCGCCAAAGCGCCGGAGACGGTCACATCATGATCCGTGGCAACGCCGCGCTTATGGAACCCCTCCACCGCCAGCCCCATCGCCACGCGGCCGGACGGTCCCGGGAGGTGAAAAGTCGGCGCTTGCGCCGGCACGTAACCTGCCACCATCGCCAGGGCGCGCGTCTTGGCATCGCCCAGCAGCCGGTCGCGGTTCATGGTGATCCCATCGGTCGGTCGCATAAACTTCAGCTCAATCGCCTCCGCCGCCGAGCGCGAGACGGTCGCGGTCGAGATAATCTCGAACACTTTCGCCACCGGGGGCATCGGCCCCTTGGGCATTTTCGGGTCCTCCTGCCAGCGGCTCAACATGGTGGCGCACCCGCCCCAGCCGGGCACGAGACCAACGCCGACCTCGACCAGCCCGATATAGCTCTCCGCATAGGCCTGCACCGCCGAGCAATGCAGCAGCATCTCGCAGCCTCCACCAAGCGCGCGCCCCGCCGGCGCGCCGACCACGGGGAACGGCGCATTGCGCATCGCGGTATAGAGCTTCTGCCCGTCCTTGATGAATCCTTCGATTTTTCCCCAGAGCCGGATATTGGCCATCATATAGGCCATGCCGATGTTCGCGCCGGTCGAAAAATTCGTCTTATGCGGCATCTCGCGCAGATCGTCGTTATACAGCACCAGGGCCTTGTAACTCTTGCCTACCAACGCAAGGGTTTTCTCTAGCAAGCCGAGCACGTCGCCATCGAGCATGTTCAACATCGCATGGCGA
>DAOMCN010000032.1:0-10409 GCA_035427885.1 Acidocella sp.
AATTCGAGTTTTTTGGTTTCATAATGTAACCGGCCAAAGTCCAAATACCGGTATAAGGAAGATGTCCGCCTAAAGGCAGCAAACGCGTCCGCAACACAAAGTGACAACAAATCAGAACTCACTCATGGGTTGTGGTTGGGTTGTGGCTGCATCGCGCTCTAATTTTATTATTTAGTAGAGTCGGATCAGCACAAGAGGTAAATTACTAAAGCGGTTCCACCTCATGCCTTCCGCCTCCTAAGGTTCGGGATACCGGGCAGCGCGGGAGGTCTTGGTTATTCCCGCTCGGTTTCCGCCTCTAAGCCGAGCATTTGCGCCAGGCGGTCCAGGCGGCGAAGGACGGCTTCCCCGGCGAAGACGCCGTTGGCTTCGGCTAGGCGTAGGGTCAGGCGGTCCTGGGCTATTGCGAGGGTGGTTCCGGCGAGGAGTTGCGGGGTTCCGGCTGAGAGCGTGTAAGCGAGGCGGAGTGCGATGCCGAGGGTCTCGGCGCGGCGGGTCGCGTGCATGTCCAGCAGAGTGCGTGCGGGGCTGAGGAACGGTGATTCGGGGGTGGCTTCGTAGCGCAGCGCCATGGTCAGGGCCAGGAAGGCGCGGGCGTGGTGGTCCAGTCCGCCGCCGGTTTGGCGCAGGACGCGCAGAAAGGCTTGTTCAGCGCGGTATTCAGGGTGTTCGTGGCTGCCAATGTCCGAGAGCCAGCAGGCAGCTTCACGCAAACGGCGCTGGGCGGAGGTCTCGTTGGGGAAAAGCGAGGTGGTCCAGGCAATCAGCGCGGGGGGCAGGGCTTTGTCGCGGATGTTGCCGCGGGTCAGGTCGCGCACGGCGGCCAGCATCGGGTCCTGGGCACGGATGTCCTCGGGCAGGAGGCGCGAGAGCCAGCCTTCGCGCAGGCCATTGGCGGAGAAGACAACGCGCTCAACGCCAGAGGCGCGCAGCAGGCGGCGCAGGATTAGCGCGGCGTAGGGTAAATCCTCGATGCGCCGGCGCGGGACGCCGGGCATGCGCTCGATCAGTTTACGGCCCGCCTCCGAGATCACGCCCGCGAGATCTCGCGCCTCCTCGCGGCCGATGGTGTAATGGTGCACCATGTTCAGCGGGTAACCGGTCTGGGCGATATGAATCCGCGCCAACGCACGAAAACCGCCGCCGGAGAGGTAGAGGTCGCCCTTGGCGGCTTCGGCCATGAAGGGCGCGTTTTCCAGCTCGGCGGTGACAATGGCGCGGGCTTTCAATAGATCTCCCCCGGCGCGATCGGCGAGGCGGATCACGCCGACGGGAAGTGTCGCCGCCTGGCCGATGCGCCCGGCTTCCAGGCGCACCAGTTCCAGCGAGCCGCCGCCGAGATCGGCCAGGACGCCGTCGGCAGCGGGGATGCCGCAAAGCACGCCTTCCGCCGAGAGGATCGCTTCCTGAGTGCCCGAGAGGATGTTGATGTGCATGTCGGGCAGGCGCTCAGTCATGCGGGCGACGAAATTCGGGCCGTTTTCAGCGTCGCGCACGGCGGAGGTGGCCAGCACCTCGAACGGGGATGCGCCCATCGCACGGGCGATTGCGGCGTAGCGGGAGAGGACGGTTTCGGCCTGGAGCATCGCGGCGTCGTCCAGGCGGCCGGTCTTGGTCAGGCCCTTGGCCAGGCGCAGAACGGCTTTTTCGTTGAAAATCTGAACCGGGTTGCGTGCATTGCCCTCGTAGATCACGAGGCGGACGGAGTTTGAGCCGAGATCGACCACGGCGCGGCGCGAGGGCGGGGAATCGGGCGAGAAGTGCCGTTCGTCGGGAGTCATCTGGTCCATTATCCTCCAGTTTCGCAGATTACACAGCCCACGTTAAGCCATGGTTCCATAGAATCGCGGCTCAGCCGAGGTTGAGGACGTGGCAGCGCACGCGATGGACCCACTCGGCGGTCAGCGCGTCGGCAAGTTTTTCATAGCCGGTGCTGGACGGTGGGACGGGAGCGACCGGCAGCAGCGGCGCGAGGCGCGAGAGTGCCGGGGCAAAGTCGCGGGTGAAATCCTCATAGGCGAAGCGCAACGGCTGGTGGGTGTAACGGACGAAAAAGGACTCCCAGGCGGCTTTTTCGGCCTCCAGCTGCGTCAGAAGGGCGAGAATCCGGGGCATGTCGAATTTTTGCCGCAACGCCTCGGCGGCGGCCTGCGGGTTTGGCGCGGTGCCTCGGGGCTGATGCCAATGGCCCGAAAGCTGCGCGCGGAAAAGCGAGACGGCCTGGGCGATGGTGTCGCGCCGGGTCAGATAGATCAGCCGTAGATCTGGGAAGAGGGCCTGGTGGTGCGCGGCGAAGGGGGCAAAATCCTGACCGTTGGTTTTGAAGGCGAGAACCGGGCCAGGGCGGGCGGCAAGGCCGGGGAGATAGGCGGAGAAGCTGGCAGCGCCGAACTGGGCCTGTTCCATCTGGGCCGGGCCGCGGGGGTTGAAGATTTCGCCGATTGGCGCGAGCCCGGCGCTGGCCGCGAGCTGTGCGCAAAAATGCGTGCTGCCGGTGCGCGCTGTCATCGCGATCATCAACGCCGGTTTGGCGCAAGAAATGCCCGCGAAGTTTTGCGCCTGGGCGGTTTGCAGGTCCGGGAAAAGCTCGAAAAGGGTCAAATGGCCGCCTTGGGTGTTACGCTGCCGGAGTTTCGCACCGGTGCGGGGTCAGCGCAATTGCGGGTTGTCGAAGATCGGGTTGCGAGCGCGGTGCAGGGCGCGATTCAGCGCGGCGGCGAGGTCGCGCTTTTGTGACTCGCCGAGGGAATGGGCCACTTCCAGCGTTGTGCGCCGCGCTGTCAGAAGGAGTTTTGGCACGGTGCCGGGGGGTTCTTCCAGGACTACGTTGAGCCAGGCGGCGGGAAGGGTGAAATTTTGCTCGGTGCCGTGCATGTCCATGCGGTGGACCGTCAGGTTTTCTTCGGTCAGACGCAATGTCTCGCAGGCGCGCGCCGCGCGGATGTTGAGGATCAGCAGGAAAACCGCCAGTGCCGTTGCCGCAAGGTTCAGAACGATCACCGGCCAGGCGCCGAGGCGGATCAGCAGGCTGGTCAGAAAAGCCGCGGCGGCAATCCAGGCAAGAATCACGCCGAACATGGCGCGCGCGGAGAGGCTGCGATGCGGTCTGATGACCGCCTCGAAGCGAAGCAGAGCGGGGGACGCACTGGCGGCGGAAACATCCATGCCGCATAAATCGTGATCTCAGGGCAGCGGGCAAGGGGAAAATGGCGAAGCGGATGAAACAGGCGGATGTGGCGGCGTTCTTGCGCGCCATCTCCAATGGCGACCCAGACCCGAAAACAGAGCTGGATTACGCAACGCCGTACCAGCTGCTCGTCGCCGTCGTACTCTCGGCGCAGGCGACGGACATCTCCGTGAACCGGGTGACGAAAACCCTGTTTGCCGATGCGCCGACGCCTGATGCCATGGTGGCGCTCGGCGATGAGGGGGTGGGGGCGCGGATCAAGTCGATCGGGCTGTGGCAGGCCAAGGCAAAAAATGTGGTGGCGCTGTCGAAGCTGCTCTTGGAGCGGCATGGCGGGGAGGTACCGCCCGAGCGCGAGGCGCTGGAGGCGCTGCCCGGCGTTGGACGCAAGACTGCTAATGTTGTGCTCAATGAGGTGTTCGGGCAGCCGACAATGGCGGTGGATACGCATATTTTCCGGCTGGGAAACCGGACGGGATTGGCGCCGGGGGCGACGCCACGGGCGGTCGAGGACGCGCTGCTGAAGCGGATTCCAAAGGAAATGCTCAAACCCGCACATCTGTGGCTGATTCTGCACGGACGTTATGTGTGCAAAGCCCGCAAGCCGGAGTGTTGGCGGTGCCCAGCCTCACAATTCTGCAGCTACGCCGACAAAACGCCGAGCCCTTGAAGCCCCAGGCTTCAGGAGTTCAGGTTTTATCGCGTTTGGCTTCGAATTTGTAAGGGCTGGCGCTGGTGGTTTTGGGGTCGATGGTGAGGCGGTGGGCGATGGGGGGGAAGGCTCGGGAGCGGCAGTCCTGGCGTTCGCAGAGGCGGCAGGAGAGGCCGATGCCGACGGCGGCGGTGGCGAGGTTGAGGCCGTCGCCGTAGACGAGTTCGGCGGCGTGGCTGATATCGCAGCCCATGGCGACGACGCGCACGGGGGCTGGGTCGCCCCAGCGGGCGGGGCGGCCGGAGATGGCGCGGGCGAAGCAAAGGAAGGATTCTTTTTCCGAGAGCTGGGCGACCTGAACGCGGATGGCGCCGGGGGTGGCGAAGGCGGCGTGGGCGACCCAGCGCGGGCAGGTGCCGCCAAAGCGCATGAAGGGAAAGCCCGCGGCGGAGAAGCGTTTGCCGACGTTGCCCGCCGAATCCACGCGCAGGAAAAAGAAGGGCACGCCGCGCGCGCCGACGCGCTGCAGCGTCGAGAGGCGGTGGCAGGCTTGCTCGTAAGAGACGCCGAAGCGTGCGGCGAGGGCGTCCACGTCGTAGCGGAGTTCGCGCGCGGCGGTGAGGATGGCTTCGTAGGGCATCAGGATTGCCCCGGCGACGTAGTTAAGCAGGCCGATGCGCATAAGCTCGCCCGCGTCGCGCGAGGTGGGGGCTGCGGCGTCGATGATGGGGTCCACGGCGTCGCGGACTTCGAGCAGGGCAAGCTGGAAGGCCATTTGGAAGCCGCGGCTCTCCCGGGGCAGGTCTTCCGAGAGGGTGAGCAGCCTGGCTTTGGCGTCGAAAATGCGTAGCGCGCCGGGAAGCGGCTGGACGCGCACCACCAGGCCGTGGGCGCGGCGCAGGCGTTCGGCGAGGGCGTGGTTGGTGCCGATGACCTGGGCGTTGAGTTCCGCGCCGATGGTTTCGGCCGCGGCCTCCAGGGTTGGGAAGTGGTTCTCGTGCTCGTGGAAAAAGTCCCGAACTTCTTCTGTCGGCAGGAGGATTTTGCGGCCCGAGGGGAGGGTGATGCCTGACGAATCCTCACGCGCGCCGGTCCAGGCGCGGTGCAGCGCGATGATGGCGCGCGCGGCATTCGGCGCGGCGGCGAGGGCCTGGATTTCGGTTTCCGGGACCGGCTCGACGTTCAGATAGGGGTCGGAGAAGACTTCGCGCAGGGAGACTTCGAACTCGCGCTCCTGCACGCCCGAAAGTGCGGCGAGATCGACCTTTAAAATGTCGGTCAGTTTGAACAGCAACGAGGCGGTGACGTTGCGCTGGTCATGCTCGACGAGGTTAAGATAACTGGTTGAAATGCCGAGCTTCTGGGCGAACCCCTGCTGGGTATAGCCCTGCTCCATGCGCAGGCGGCGGATGGTTTTTCCGATGGCGGCTTTTGACATGTTTTACAAATAGCAAAATTTTACAGTGAAGTCACCTACGCGTTTCGACGGTTTGCCTCAAGATTTGGCTGGATTTCCTAGGGGCATGTAAATTATTAACAAGATCAACGCGAAATTCCTGAGCGTGCAAGGAGTGAGGACAATGCAAAACAAGATGATGGCTCATCGTTCACCAGAAGGCCGGAGCAATGTGTTCATGGTGGCAGCCGATGTCGAAACCTCGGCCGGCAGCTTCCAGGTGACCCATATGCTGACCGAGTTGCGCACCGCCGACGATATGCGCGGCTATGACGACGGTCTGGTCCACAGCCACGGCTGGGCAAGAACACCGCGCGAGCGCTGATACCAGGCCAAGCGTTTGGCAAAACCCCCCTCGCAGCGCAGCGAGGGGGTTTTTGTGCCTGACAAGCGGGGCTAATCGTGCGAGTTCTAATCCCATGTCCTCACGGCCCTTCACACTGACCGCAGATCTTTTGCTGCGCGCGTATCGGCTCGGGCTGTTCCCTATGGCTGAATCGCGCAACGGTACGGCGCTGCACTGGCTCGACCCGCAGGCGCGCGGGGTGTTGCCGCTGGAGGGGTTCCATCTGCCGCGTAGCCTGATGAAGCCGCTGCGCGATGGACGTTTCACCGTCACCGCCGATGCTGATTTTGCGGGCACCATCGCCGCCTGCGCGGCGGCGCGGGAAAACCGGCCGGATACCTGGATCAACGCGGAAATCGAGCGGCTCTTTACGGAATTGTTCAGCCTTGGCTTTGCGCACAGCATCGAGACCTGGGCGGAAGGAGAGCTTGTCGGCGGGCTTTATGGCGCTTGTCTGGAAGGCGCGTTTTTTGGCGAGAGCATGTTCTCCACCCAGACCGACGCGTCCAAGGTCGCGCTTGTGCATCTCGTTGCCCGGTTGCGGCTCAGCGGCTTCGCCCTGCTGGACACGCAATTCATCACCGCGCATCTGGCGCGTTTCGGCGCTATCGAAATTGCGCGCCATGAATATCATGAACGCCTCTCCCGCGCCCTCGAAATCCCGGCGCGATTCATCGCCAGCCCTGATCCTGCCGTATTGATGCGCGAGATTGAAACCATGCGGAAGAACTCACCATGAAAACGCCCGGCCTCATCCTCCTCGGACTGCTTTGCGCAGGCCCCGCCGCAGCCGCGCCCGTGTTTCTGCCGACGCGCGATGTCAGTATCAATTACGAACTCTCAACACCCGGACAGCCAACCCAGAACTATACGCTGGACTACAACGCCGCCAGCGAACGCGCCCGGGTCGAGAACCCCGCGCAGGGCGGCATCTATTTCCTGCTCAACCTGCCGCAAGGTCAGGCGCAGGTTATTGTCCCCGCCCTGCACGCGATTGTCGAAGCGCCGGATTTTTCCAGCCTCACCCACATGATTTTTACCGCCGATAACGCCAATTTCACCCCGCTCGGACGCGGGCACTACGCTGGCATGGCCTGCCAGAAATACCTTGTCCTTAACACTCAGGGCTCGGGCACCGCTTGCATCACCGCGGATGGCGTTGTCCTCCATTTCTCAGGTCACGACGCTCACGGCTCAGCTGATATCACCGCGAACTCCGTTACCTTTACCTCAGAGCCACCAAATAACTTCGCCGCTCCCAGCGCTTTTTCCAACATCACCCTTCCTCCGGGCGCGTTGGCTGCGCTGTTGCAGTCGAACTGAGGTTTGGGGCGCTATCTGGTTAAGGTGAACGGAAAGGCTCAATTTAACCGGATGGAATTGTCCGCTGGGGGCTGATCGTCCGGGTTGACGCGCACACGCGCGTCAACCCGGACATACCGCGTTCTAGTGTCCCGCGTTTGTTGCTGAGAAGTCCGGCGCAAGCCCGGAGGCGGCGAGTTGTCCGGCCAGCTCGGATTTGAGTTTCGAGAGTCCTGCTTCGGAGGAGCTTTCCGCGCGGGCGACCAGGACGGCCTGGGTATTGGACGCGCGCAGGAGCCACCATCCATCGGGTGTGTTGACGCGCACGCCGTCAGTATCGGAGACGGTTTCGCCGCTGGCTTTAAGCCGCGCGGCGACCTCGGCGACGACGCCGAATTTGCGGTCTTCGGAGCAATCGAAGCGCAGTTCGGGCGTATTGATGACGGCGGGCAGGCTGGCGCGGAATTCGGCCACGGTTTGGTGGCTGCGGGCAATGACGCCGAGGACGCGGATTGCGGCGTAGAGCGCGTCGTCAAAGCCGTACCATTTGTCGTTATAGAAGATATGCCCGGACATTTCGCCCGCGAGCGGCGCGCCGGTTTCCGCCATTTTGGATTTGATCAGGCTATGCCCGGTTTTCCACATGATCGGTTTGCCGCCCGCCTTGGCCACTTCGTCGAACAGCACCTGGCTGGCTTTGACATCGGCGATGATGGTGCCACCCGGATGGTTGCGCAGGACATCGCGCGCCATCAGGATCAGGAACTGGTCGCCAAACAGGATATGTCCTTCGTTATCGACCAGCCCGATCCGGTCCGCGTCGCCGTCGAAGGCGATGCCGACATCGGCGCCTTCGCGTTTGACCGCGGCGATGAGTTGTTCGAGGTTTTTCGGCACGGTCGGGTCTGGGTGGTGTGCCGGGAAGGTGCCGTCGACGATGCCGTTGAGGACCGTGTGTTTGCCGGGCAGTTTCTTGACCAGCTCGGTCAGCACATCGCCCGCCGCGCCATTGCCGTTATCCCACACGACTTTGAGCGTCTTCTCGCCGTCCCAGTCCTGGAGCAGACGCGCCAGATACGCCTCGGACACATCCTTGCGCGCGACGCTGCCCTTGGCTTCCGCCACGACCTCGCCCGCCGCCGCGCGTGCGCCGAGGTTGAGGATGTCCTTGCCGAAGAAGGGCTTCTTCCCCAGCATCATCTTGAAGCCATTGTAATTGGACGGGTTATGGCTGCCCGTGACCATTACCGCGCCGTCCGTCGGCTCGGTGAACGCGGCGTAGTACAGCATCGGTGTCGGACCCTGGCCGATGGAGATAACCTGCGCCCCGCTCGCCATTAGCCCCTCGATCAGCGCCGCCTCAAGCATTGGCGAGGATAGCCGTCCGTCGCGCCCGACGGCGACGGACTTGCCTCCGGCCTCGGTGACGATCGAGCCGAATACCCGTCCGATGGCGAACGCATCCGCCTCGCCCAGCGTCTCGCCGACGATGCCGCGAATGTCGTATTCGCGTAAGGAACTTGCAGGAAAATTATGGGAAAATGACATTTTATACTCTCAGGCGTTAACGTATTTTTTCAGAAAATCGCGCACGGCGGGCCCCAGATCTGGGCGGTTCAGCGCGAAGGCGATCTGTGCCTCGAGGAAGCCGATTTTATCGCCGCAATCGAACCGCTTGCCCTCGAACTTCAGCCCGTGGAACGGGGTATGGCCGATCATCTTGGCCATCGCGTCAGTCAGCTGGACTTCGTTGCCAGCCCCGCGTTCCATGCGCGCGAGATGCTCGACGACCTCGGGCAGCAGCACGTAGCGGCCAATGACCGAGAGGTTGGACGGCGCATTCTCGGGCGCGGGTTTTTCAACCAGCCCGGTGACTTCGACGCGGTCGCCATGGCTCTCGCCGACTTTCAGAATCCCGTAGCGGTTAGTCTGTTCGCGCGGCACTTCGGCAACTGCGAGCACATTCCCCCCGGTCTGGTGGTAGACATCGGCAAGCTGGGTCATGCAGGGCGTGTTGCTGAGCACGAGATCGTCCGGCAGCAAGATTGCGAACGGATCGTCGCCGATGAATGTGCGCGCGCACCAGATCGCATGGCCCAGACCGAGCGGCACCTGCTGGCGCACAGTGGAGATGGACCCCGGGGGCATGGCTTCCTCGCGCAGCAGCGCCAGCGCCTCGCGCTTGTTGCGCTCGGCCAGCGTGGCTTCCAGCTCGAACGCGATGTCGAAATGGTCGATCAGCGCCGTCTTGCCGCGCCCGGTGACCATACAGAATTGCTCGATCCCGGCGGCCCGTGCCTCGTCCACTGCGTATTGGATCAACGGTTTATCCACGACGGGCAGCATTTCCTTGGGCATGGCTTTGGTCGCGGGCAAAAACCGCGTTCCCAGACCGGCGACCGGCAGCACGGCCTTGCGTAATGGTTTAATCAAAAGAATTTCTCCTTAAATGCGTAAATGATCCGCTTCCGCCGCGTGATTTGTAACCAGGATCACGCGGCTTTGCGCCTTTTCTATGGTCTTCTTACGCCGAGACGGCCTTCGGCGCCGGGGTTTTCATCATTGCCCCGGTCATTGGGATAAAGAAGCAGCCCATATCCCGCCGCGAGTGGATTTTGCCCGCCGCGTCCTTGTGGAACACGTAGAACACCTGACCCTGTTTGAACGGCTGTCCGATGGGGATAATCATCCGTCCGCCGGGCTTGAGCTGCTGGAACAATGCGGGCGGTGCATATTGCGCGGCGCAGGTGACGATGATCAGGTCGAACCCGCCTTGCACCTCCGGCCAGCCATAATACCCATCGCCGACTTTCGTGGTGACGTTATCATATCCCAGCGGGGCAAAAATCTTCTTTACCGCATTGCCGAGCGGCTCGATGATCTCGATTGAATATGCCTGCGCCACGATGCGCGAGAGCAGCGAGCTTTGGAACCCCGACCCGGTGCCGATTTCGAGCGAGACATCGCCCGGCTTGGGCGCGCAGATCTGAGTCATATACGCCTGGCCGAGATAGTCCGAGAGGGCCGAGCCATAGCCGAGCGCCCAGGGCTTGGGCGGATTGTCGTAGGCATCGCCGCAGGTCGAGCGGCCTTCCTGGTAGTTATAGTGGTAATATTCGCGCGGCATCGCCGCGAACGCGGCCAGCACCAACGGATCTGCGTGGCCGAGGCGCATTTTCAGATAATCGGCGATCATCTTCATCGCCGCGGGCTTGCGCGCCTGGATGGCGTCGAACTGTGCCTCGGTGAGCGAGACCGGACGGTCCGACGCCGCCATTGCAGCCTCGAACGCGGCCTTATCCCAGGTCTTGCCGTTGGGCGTCGCGGGCGTGGGCAGTATACTGCCGCCTGGCGCCGCCGCGCCCGCCGCCGCGTTGGCGGCAAAAGCGGGCGAAGCCGCGAGGGCGGCCAAGCTGGAGATCACTCCGCGACGGCTGATCGTTTCATAAAACTTAACCAAACCTGT
>DAOMCN010000033.1:0-10345 GCA_035427885.1 Acidocella sp.
TCCGACCCCGGCAGGTCGCGCGCCAGATCCAAAGGCAGCGCCGTATCACCATCCCCAGACGCGCCACTCACCGTACCGACGAAGATTCTCGGCGTGCGGTTTTCCAGCGACTTCGGGTTGCTCTGCTGAATTTGCGCGTTGATCGCCGACATCGTCTTGGATAGCGCCTGTGCATCCACCATCGCCGCCGCGTTCAGCGCGCTGGCATCGCCACTTTCCCAAGCGGATGCGGAAACCGGCGCGCCGTCCTGCTGGCCGTAGGTTTTGTGATCCGGCCCGATGATCGCGTAACCCGGCACCACGGTATCGCCCGCCCGCCTTGCGCTGGTGCGCAACTGCCATTCGCCCTTGGCGGCGGGCCCGACGAGGCTCGGCACGTCGTAATTCAGCAATGCCGCCGCGATGTCCTGCGCATAAAGCCCCGCCGCCTTGCTCGCCAACAACGCGCCTTGCGGCGGCGGCACCATCAGCACCGGGGCAGGGGGAACGGCCAGTCTAGCGCCTTCAACCCCCGGATTGCCGTAAAACGGCTCGGGCAGCGTGCCGCACGCGGCCAGAGCCAAGGGCAGGGCCAGAACCAGAAACCTCATGCCCGCACCACGGAAATCTGATGCCCTAGCGTACCCTCGCCGCGCAAGGTGCGCCGCCGGTGGGAGAAAAACTCGCCCTCCCGCGCGCATGTGTCGAGGGGCAGAATTTCCGTGGCGACCCCCAGAGCCGCAAGGCGCGCCGCGCAATAGCCCGCGAGATCGAAATGCCAATGCCCCGGACGCCCTTGGCTAAAAAACCGCGCATCGGCGGGCGCACGCGCCAGCACCGGGTCGCGGAGATCGGCGGAAACCCCGTAGCTCGCGGCCTGGATGCACGGTCCCACCGCTGCCGCGATGTTTTTCGCGCCGAGTGCCCGCATCGCGGCCACGGTGGCTTCCAGAACGCCCGCCAGCGCCCCACGCCAGCCCGCATGCGCGGCGCCCACAACGCGCCCGGCGGCGTCCGAGAACAATACCGGCGCGCAATCGGCGGTAATCACCCCCAGCGCCAGGCCCGGTACCGCCGTTACCATTGCATCTGCCGCAGGCCCCGCGCCAAACTCCCAGGAGTGGGTGACACTAATCGCCGCCACGCCATGCACCTGTTTGACACCGAGCAAGCGCTCAAAGGGCACCCCCATCTGTGCCGCCACCCGTGCGCGGTTCTGGCGCACGTTCGTGATGTCGTCTGCGGTCGAAACTCCGCAGTTCAGGCTGGCGAACGTGCCTTGGGAAACCCCGCCCTGGCGCGTAAAAAAACCATGTCGCGCAGGGAGATTCGCTGTATAAAATTCCATCATTCGAATCCCGGCATGGTTGGAAATCCTTCAGGGCACAGCGCCAGAACCTTGAACAGGCTGCCCATTGCCTCGGGCGCGGTGAGTCGCTGCACGGAGAGCTTTAGCGCTTCGGCACGGGAGGGATTCTTCTGCGCCAGAAAATCGCTGCGCTGAAACAATCCTAACGCTGTCAGGAATGCATTCTGCTTGACCGGCCCCTGCGCATGCACGCAAGCGGCGATCGCGGCGAAATCGACATGCGCGGTAAGATCCGCCAGCCCCGGCTCGGCCAGCGGATCGGCATAGGCGCCGGCGCGGATCGCCTGCACGCTCTCGCCCGACGCGCTATGCATCGGCCCGTAATCGATGAACAACGCCACCGCGCCGCGCGCCGCCAGCTTGCAGCAAAATTCCAGCGCCGCCTCGTTGACCTCGCGCACGCTACCCAGCGGATCGTCGGGCAGCGGATACGTCGTCTGCTGCTCGACATACGCGCCATCCGCGACATAGCGCTCAGCCCAGCCGTCCTCGCGGCGAACGAATTGGCGCACCGGCAGCGCGTCCAGAAATTCGTTGGCGAGCAAAATCATCGGCCCCGAAGGGAGCGTTTCCAAACTGTCATGCCACACGGCATTGGGCACGCGCTGCGCCTGCTCGGCGCGCAGCCGTGGAGAAATTTCGATGAGATGCACCCGTGCCCGCGGCCAGACGCGCAGCGCATCGGCCATAAGCACGCCCCGCCCAGGCCCGGCCTCGGCCAGGATAATGTCCTCCGGCGCGCCCATCATCTGCCAAACCGTCTTTGCCCATGCGCCGAGCAATTCGCCGAAAACCTGGGTCAATTCAGGGGCGGTACAAAAATCGGCGAATGGATCCTGGGTCGCGTAATAGGCGGCGTTGGCGCGCGCCATGAAATGGTCGAAGCGTTCTGTGCCCTGCTCAGGCATTCCGTCGGCGCCCGGCATACCAGATCATTCCCAGGCCGAAGGCCAGCATCGGTAGCGACAGAATTTGCCCCATCGTGGTGTCGAACGGCAGGAAGCCAAGAAACGGGTCCGGCTCGCGGAAACACTCCGAGATGATGCGCGCGATCGCATAGCCAACGATGAACATGCCCGCCAGCGTGCCTGCGCGTTCGCGCAGCCGCTCCGAGCGCGCCGCCAGCAGCATGACGCCGAACAGCACAATCCCCTCAAGGCAGGCCTCGATCAGCTCAGAAGGATAGCGCGGCAGCGGCCCCGCGTCTGGATAGACCATCGCCAGCGGAAACCACGCCGGGGCGGGGCGTCCCCAAAGTTCGCCGTTTATGAAGTTGGCGCAGCGGCCAAGGAACAAGCCGATGGGCACAGCGACGGCGATGCGGTCGGCAAAGCGCAGGATGTTGATCTGGTTTTTCAGGCAGAACCAGATGATGGCGATGGAAACGCCAAGAAACCCGCCGTGGAAACTCATGCCGCCATCCCAGACGGCGGGGATTTGAAGCGGATGGGTGAAAAAATATCCAGGCTGATAGAACAAGACATAGCCCGTGCGCCCACCGAGGATGACGCCCAATACCGCCCAGGTCAGGAAATCGTCCACCTGCAGCCGTGTCGCCGCGACCGGTTTGCGCGCCACCAGGTTGAGCACCAGCCGCCAGCTGATCAGCAGGCCAAAAATATACGCCAGTGCGTAGTAATGGATGTAGATGAACCAGATATGAAACCCCTTGGAGAATTGGGGCAGGAGAATAGGGCTCATCGGTAGGGTTCCGCTTGGGTCAGGAAGTTCTGGATGTAGAGGTCGATCCCTTTTTCCAGGGAGCAGAATTCATGGTTGAACCCGGCGGCGCGCAGACGGCCCATAGGCGCCTGCGTGAACGACTGGTACTGACCGCGCAAATTCTGCGGCATGTCGATAAACTCGATCCGCTCGGTAACGCCGCTCGCCGCGCACACCGCGCGCGCGAGATCCGCATAAGAGCGCGCCAATCCGGTTCCAAGATTGAACAGGCCGGAAATCTCGGGCGTGGTCAGCATGAACCGCAGCGCCGCGACGACATCGTCGATATAGATAAAATCGCGCTTCTGCTCGCCGTCGCGCATGCCCTTCTGGTCGGCGCGGAAGAGCCTGACCGGCCCGCCCGCCACAACCTCGTCGTGCTTGACCTTCACGACCGAGATCATCTTGCCTTTATGGTATTCGTTCGGACCATAGACGTTGAAGAATTTGACCCCGGCCCAGTGCGGTGGGGCGGGCGCGCCCGCCTCGACCTGTGCGGCCACCCAGAGGTCGAAGGCGTGCTTGCTCCAGCCGTAGAGGTTGAGCGGCTTGAGGCGACGCAGCGCCACTCTTGAAAATTCATCCTCGAACCCGACCTGGCCATCGCCATAGGTCGAGGCGGAGGAGGCGTAGATGAAGCGCACGCCGTGCTGCGCGCACCAGGACCAGAGTTTCTGCGAGAGCAGCACATTACTGCGCCAGACGAGATCGCCGTCAGTCGCGGTGGTCTCTGAAATCGCGCCGAGATGGACGACAGCGCTCAGGCTTGCCCCGCCTGCCAGGAATTCATCCAACGCCTCGGGGGCGATGACCTGCAAAGGCGGGTGGCGGCGCAGGTTGCGCCACTTGCCGGAATCGCCCAGCCAATCAGCGATGATACACGCCCGCCCCTCGGCGCTGAGCGCCGCATGGAGATTTGAGCCAATAAAACCAGCGCCACCCGTGACCAAGATCATGAAGAGGCTTATATGGAGAAGAACCCTATCAGAGAAGGCCTGTCCCATGTCCGACCGCCCGAAAATTTTTGATGACCTCGCCGGCGTTGCCGGTGGCGCGCTCTCCGCCCTGTCGGGGTTGCGCGAGGAAATCTCCTCCCTGGTGCGCGCGCGTGTAGATGAGGCGGTGCGCCGCCTCGACCTCGTCAAGCGCGACGAATTCGAGGCAATGGCCGAGCTGGCCCAGCGCGCCCGCGCCCATGCCGAGGCCCTGGAAGCGCGCGTCGCCCGGCTGGAAATCCAGACGCCAGACCGCCCGGCCCCCGAAGACATCGTCGGCTAAGCCGCAAACCCAGCCATCCCAAAGAGATGCCAATGTTGTTTGAACGCCGCAAAGCCGCGCATACGCAGAGGCGGCGTTCAATTTTCCGTGTACGCTAGTTTTTAGTGCGTTGAATTAAATGGTTTTTTTTAGAGCGTCGGAGTCGATCAAAATTAGGGGGTGACTAAAACTTGACCAATTGTTAATAAAGTTACAACCTTTTGACGTTGTGTTGGTCACCTTTTAGGGGACGTGCCATGAGATTAACAAAATATGCCCGAGTGCTGCCTTGCGCCGTGTTTTTTGCCGAGGGGGAAGCCTTAAAGGGCGTCTGGGCTTTGTTGCTGCAGCTCACCATCGTGTTCTGGCCTTTGGCTGCCCACTGGGCGTCCCAATCGCGCCAGCACAGCGGAGTTGACAGGATGCTTGCTGAATTTTCTCTGGCGCATCAGCGCGATCCCTACGCGCATACGCCAAAAAAATTCCGTCAGGCTGCCTGATCGCGTCGTCGCGACATCTCGCGTTTGTCCGCGAGAACACTGCCCTAGCGGCCTCGCAGCTGGTCCCGGAGATTTGTTTGTATCTGGCGAGCGAGATTACGCCGCTCTGGCTGGCCAGCGAGGAATTGCTCCAGCAGCAGAATATCGCCCCGCCGTTCTGGGCCTTCGCTTGGCCCGGTTCGGAGGCGTTGGCGCGGCATGTTATGGACCATCCCGAACTGGTTGCCGGTAAATATGTGCTGGATTTCGCCTCGGGCTGCGGTCTGGCCGCGATTGCGGCGCTGACGGCGGGCGCCGCCGCGGTGACTGCCGCCGAGATCGATCCGGTCGCTGCGGCGGCGATTGCGCTCAATGGCGCTACGAATCGGGTTGAGCCGGAAATCCTGTTGGGTGATTTGGTTGGAGCGCCCTGCCGCTGGGAAGTCATCCTTTGCGGCGATATCTGCTACGAAGCGCCAATGACCAGCCATATTCTGCCCTGGCTGCGTTTGTGCGCGCGGACATCGGTGGTTTTGATCGCCGATCCGGGGCGTAAATACGCGCCGCTCGAAGGTTGCGTGCTGGTTGCCAGCTATACCGTACCGACCAGTCTGGCGCTGGAGGACTCAGCGCAGCGCGAGGTCAAGTTGTTTCGTTTGTTGGCTTTAGAACAAACTGACGCGGCAATTAAGTAACGAGATTTTGTGATGTCAAAGGTTTAGCGTTCCGTATCCGGATGACATTGACCATGTTCAATGTGCGGACTAAGCACCTGCAGCATAATTAGCCTCAAGCGACCTGATTGAAAGGGTTCCCTATGAAGGATGTCCGCGAAGCCCTGATGGTGGGGCGTAATTCAGAAGGCAAGCTGGTTCATCGCCCGCTCTCTCCCCATTTGCAAGCATACAACATGGTGCAAATGTCCTCCGCCAGTTCGATTTTTCATCGTATCACCGGCGTTACCCTTGGGCTTGGTACGCTGCTGTTCACGCTCTGGCTGGTCTCTGCTGCTGCCGGGGACGCCGCCTTTTCCTTGGTCCAGGCGGTTTTGGCCTCCTGGATTGGCCTGCTGATCTTGTTTGGCTTTACCTTTGCGTTATTTTACCACTTCTGCAACGGCATCCGTCACCTCTCCTGGGACGCTGGCAAAGGCTTTGACCTACCCGCCATGCATCGCAACGGCAGGATGGTGGTCGCAGCGGCCGTGGTGCTGACTGTAGGGTTCTGGGTTATCGGCTTTTTGGTGTGGTGAATAAAATGAGCAATGACAGCACTCCCTCCATTCATATCCGCCGCAGCCAGTTGGGCCGTGCGCAGGGTCTCGGCTCGGCAAAGCATGGCCTTCACCATTGGTGGGCGCAGCGGCTGACCGCCATCGCGCTTTTGCCGCTGTCGCTTTATTTTGTCGCTTCAGTGCTGATCCTGTCTGGGGATTCGCGTGCCCAGGTCGCCGCTTATCTTGGCGAGCCTTGGAACACGGTACTTTTTCTCTGCCTGATCGCAGCACTTTTCTACCATCTGGCGCTGGGGTTGCAGGTCGTGATTGAGGACTATGTCCGCAATGACGCGAAGCGCCTGGTTATCCTGCTGCTGGTCAAGGCCGCCATTATTTTTTGCGCGCTGGCCTCGGCTGTCTCGGTCCTTAAACTCGCCTTTTAAAAACGGATTTTTGACCCCATGAACGCGATTCCAAAAACTTCGGTCGGTGGTTACAATATTATCGATCATACCTATGATGTGGTCGTCGTCGGCGCTGGCGGTTCGGGCCTGCGCGCGACTCTCGGCATGGGCGCTGCGGGTTTGAAAACCGCCTGCATCACCAAAGTATTCCCCACGCGCAGCCACACCGTCGCCGCGCAAGGAGGTATTGGTGCGTCGCTTGGCAATATGGGCGATGATGACTGGCGCTGGCACATGTACGACACCGTAAAAGGGTCTGATTGGCTGGGCGACCAGGACGCCATCGAATATATGTGCCGCGAGGCGGTGCCGGCGATTTATGAGCTTGAGCATTTCGGCGTGCCATTCTCGCGCACAGAGGATGGCAAGATTTATCAGCGCCCGTTCGGCGGGCATATGAAGGAATACGGCAAGGAACCCGCGATGCGCGCCTGCGCCGCCGCGGACCGCACCGGGCACGCTATTCTGCACACGCTGTATCAGCAGAGCCTCAAGCACGAAGTTGAATTCTTCGTTGAGTATTTTGCGCTCGATCTGATCATGGACGCCGATGGTGCATGCCGTGGCGTGATGGCCTGGAATCTTGAGGACGGGACCATCCACCGCTTCCGCGCGCAGATGGTGGTCATGGCGACGGGCGGTTATGGCCGCGCCTATCTCTCCTGTACCTCCGCCCATACCTGCACCGGCGATGGCGGCGGCATGGTGATCCGCGCCGGACTGCCGGTACAGGATATGGAATTCGTGCAATTCCACCCGACCGGAATTTTCCCCGCAGGCTGCCTGATCACCGAAGGTGCGCGCGGAGAGGGCGGGTATCTGACCAACTCCGAAGGCGAGCGCTTCATGGAGCGTTACGCGCCGACCGCCAAGGATCTGGCCTCGCGCGATGTCGTTTCGCGCTCCATGACAATTGAGATCAATGAAGGCCGGGGCGTGGGCCCGAACAAAGATCATATCCTGCTGCATCTGGAACATCTCGGCGCGGATATTCTGCACGAGCGGCTGCCAGGCATTTCCGAGACGGCGCGGGTGTTCGCGGGCGTTGATGTCACCAAGGAAGCCATTCCCGTGCTGCCGACCGTACATTATAACATGGGTGGTATTCCGACGAACTACCGTACCGAGGTGCTGCGCCCAACGGCGGAGAACCCAGATGCGGTCGTGCCGGGGCTGATGGCGGTGGGTGAGGCGGCTTGCGTCTCCGTGCATGGCGCGAACCGGCTGGGAACCAACTCGCTGCTCGATCTCGTGGTGTTTGGCCGCGCTGCCGCGATCCGCGCGGCTGAGATTGTCACGCCGGGCGCAACCCAGGCGCCCTTACCCGCCGATGCAGGAGAGGCTTCCCTGGCGCGCTTCGATAAGATCCGCAACGCCAAGGGCGGCACCAAGGTCGCCGATCTGCGTGATACGTTGCAGCGGACTATGCAGGGCCATGCCGCGGTGTTCCGCAATTCCAAGAGCCTTTCCGAAGGCGTTTTGAAAATGCAGAACCTCTGGAAGAAGCTCGACGATATGCAGATTTCGGATCGCAGCCTGATCTGGAACTCCGATCTTGTCGAGGCGCTGGAACTCGACAATCTTATGCGCAACGCCATGACAACGATGGTCGGCGCGGAAGCGCGCAAGGAAAGCCGCGGCGCGCAGGCGCATGACGATTTCCCCGAGCGTGACGATGCCGAGTGGATGAAGCACACGATCAGCTATTGCGATGATCAGGGCAATGTGAAGCTGGAATATCGTCCGGTGAAAATGCAAACGCTTACCAACGAAGTTTCCGTGTTCCCGCCCAAGAAGCGCGTGTATTAAGGAGTTTTTTAATGGCCGAATTTTCGCTCCCCAAGAATTCCAAAATTGGCGTGGGCAAGACCTACAAGGCTCCTGCCGGAGCCAGGCGGGTCAAGGAATTCAAGATCTATCGCTGGAACCCCGATGACGGGAAAAATCCCGTTACCGATACTTATGAGATCGATCTCGATACCTGCGGCCCGATGGTGCTTGATGCCATCATCAAGATAAAAAATGAGGTCGATAGCTCGCTGACGTTCCGCCGCTCCTGCCGTGAGGGAATTTGTGGTTCTTGTGCCATGAATATTGATGGCGGGAATACGCTGGCCTGTTTGAAGCCGATCGACGATGTTAAGGGCGCGGTCAATATCAGCCCGCTGCCGCATATGCCGGTAGTCAAGGATCTTGTCCCCGATCTGACGCAGCCTTACGCGCAGTATCGCTCGGTTGAGCCCTGGTTGCAGTCCGAGACGCCGCCGCCGCCCGATGGCGAGCGGTTGCAGAGTAAGGAAGAACGCGCGGAGATCGATGGGCTTTGGGAGTGCATTCTGTGTTTCTGCTGCTCCACGTCCTGCCCGTCTTATTGGTGGAATGGTGACCGTTATCTTGGCCCGGCTGTATTGATGGCGGCGTATCGGTGGATTGCTGATTCACGCGATGAGCATACTGGGCAGCGGCTCGATGCGCTGGAGGATCCCTTCAAGCTGTATCGTTGCCACACGATTATGAACTGTACGCAGACCTGTCCGAAGGGGCTGAACCCCGCCGAGGCGATTGGTAAGGTCAAGCGGCTGATGCTAGAACGTCAAGGCTGAGCCTTGATGTTTTTGAAGTAATTGGAGAAGGTCCGGTTCGCCGGACCTTTTTTTTGTTTGTGTGGCAACGAATTGTTTCACGTGAAACAATTGTGGGGAAATTTAATACTAACGATTTGTTGGTTGTTGATTATAAAGCATAGTGACTTTGCGAAAATCCCTGCTGACACGGTATCGTTACGAAAAAATAATGAAAATGCCTGTTCGTCAGTGGGTGGAGAGGCGTGCTCTCAACTGTGCGGTCAGGGATTTGACGGAAAACGTGTCGGGGTAGGCGGTCAGGAAAGTGCCGTCCGGGGCGACGAAGTAGAGCAGCGTGCCGTGGGTGATGGCACCGGTTTTTGGGTCAGTCGGACCGACGTAGATGTGGAATTCTTGCTCGATTCTGTCGATTTGCGCGGGGGTTCCAGACAGGCCGGTGATCGCGGGGGAGAAGAGCGCGGCGTAGCGGCTAATGATCGCGGGGGTGTCGCGCGCGGGGTCCACGGTGATGAACAGGGTTTGCAGGTTTTGCGCTGCGGAGCCGAGTTGTTTGAGGGTTTGGGCGAGTTTGTAGAGGGTGGCCGGACATACGTCCGGGCAGTTGGTGTAGCCAAAAAAGAGCAGCAGGAATTTGCCGCGGTAGGTCTGCTCTGTAACGGTTCTACCGCCGGCGGCACCGTCGATCAGGGTGAAAGGGCCGCCGAAGCCGGGAGGCGTTGCGCGCGCCGCCGGGGGCTGGAGGGCCAGGAAGGCCAGGACCAATCCGGCGGCGGCGCGGCGCGGGCGTTTCATCTGCTGGTATACGGGCGGGTTAAAGCTCGGCCATCTGGCGTGCTTTGTTGCGGGGGGATTGGGGCTGCGTTGCGCGCTTCGCGGCCGCGGGTTGTCCCACGTCGAACTGGGCGGATAGAGAGGCGAGGAAACGGACTTCTTCACCCAGGCTGTGTGAGGCGGCTGTGGTTTCCTCAACCATCGCCGCAGTTTGCTGGGTGCCGTGGTCCATGCTGTTGACCGCTTCGTTTATCTGAGCAAGGGCAGAGGCCTGTTCGGCGGTTGAGGCGCTGATCTCGCGCACCACTTGGTCAACTTCACCGACCTGAGAAGAAAGACGGACCAGTACTTCGCCAGTTTTTCCGACCCGGTCAACGCCCGCCTGGACCTGCGACTCGGAGGCGCGGATCAGCGATTTGATCTCCTTCGCGGCGTCTGCGGAACGCTGTGCCAGGGCACGGACTTCGGTGGCGACGACGGCGAAGCCACGTCCGGCATCGCCC
>DAOMCN010000034.1:0-10226 GCA_035427885.1 Acidocella sp.
CGTGCTCGCCATCGTGTATTTCCACGTCAACCCGAATATCTGGCTGACGCCGCTCATGCTGATTGGGACGCAATGGTATGTGTTGTTCAACGTCATCGCCGGAGCGGCGGCGTTTCCCGGGGATATGAAGGAGGCCGTGGCCAATTTCCGGGTGCGCGGGTGGCTCAGGTGGCGCAAGGTGATGATCCCGGGCATCCTGCCCTATTTCGTCACCGGGGCGATTACGGCTTCGGGCGGGGCGTGGAATGCCTCGATTGTTGCCGAGGTTGCGAGCTGGGGGAGCCATCAGCTTATCGCGCAGGGCTTGGGGGCTTATATCGCGCAGGCAACGAGCAATGGCGATACGCCGCGTGTCGTGTTGGGCGTTATCGTTATGTCCGCCTTTGTCATCGTAGTTAACCGAATTTTGTGGCGACCGCTTTATGCCTATGCCGCACGTCGCACCACACTGGGGTAATAGACCATGGACCAGAGCTTTACCGGCCCGCTGCTGACGGTGCGCAATTGCAGGCAGTCTTATCATAAGGAGGCCAGCGCCGATCTCGTCGTGCTTGAGGATGTTGATCTCACACTCGAATCGGGAGAGATCGTCGGGCTGCTCGGGCGCTCGGGGTCGGGCAAGTCCACGCTGCTGCGCATTGTCTCGGGGCTGCTCAAGCCGACGGCGGGAGAGGTCATGTGGCGAGGCAAGAAGCTCACCGGACCTGCCGAGGGCGTTGCCATGGTGTTCCAGAGCTTTGCGCTGTTTCCCTGGCTCACTGTGCAGGAAAATGTCGAACTCGGACTGGAGGCGCAGGGCGTCAAGAGGGCCGAGCGTGAGGAGCGGACGGAGGATGCGATCGACCTGATCGGGCTCGGTGGGTATGATACCGCGTATCCCAAGGAACTCTCGGGCGGGATGCGCCAGCGCGTGGGCCTAGCGCGCGCACTCGTCGTGCATCCCGATCTGCTGCTGATGGATGAGCCGTTCTCGGCGCTCGACGTGCTGACCGCCGAGACGCTGCGTACAGATCTGATTGACCTTTGGATGGATAGGAAGCTGCCGGTCAAATCCATTCTGCTGGTGACACATAATATCGAGGAGGCGGTGCTGATGTGCGACCGTATTCTTGTGTTCTCGTCCAATCCGGGGCGGGTCGCGCATGAGCTGGCCGTGCCGTTTGCGCGGCCGCGCAACAGGTTCGATCCGGCGTTCCGCCAGATGGTGGACGATATTTACGGCATCATGACGCGCCGGGTGGTCAAAGAGGTCCAGGCGACGCCGGCGACGGCGCCGAGCGGGTTTGCCACGCCGCTGCATCCGGTCGGCACCAACCTGATGGCCGGGTTACTCGAGACGCTGAGCAATCCGCCCTACGATGGACGGGCCGATCTGCCCGCACTCGCCGCGGCGCTGCAATACGAGGCCGATGAGCTGTTGCCGCTGGGCGAGACGCTGAGCCTGCTGGGATTTGCCGTGCTCGAGGAGGGCGATCTTATCCTCACCGATATCGGGCGGCGCTTCGCCGAGGCCGAGACCGAGGACCGCAAGGTTATCTTTGGCGAGCAACTGCGCGCGCATGTGCCGCTGATTTCGGCGATCCGCGCCGTGATCGACCAGCGCTCCAACCATCGGGCTTCCGCGGTGCGCTTCCGCGACGAGCTGGAGGACCATATGTCCCCCGAATATGCCGAGGAGACGCTGCGCACGGTCATCTCCTGGGGGCGGTATGCCGAGGTCTTCGAGTATGACGAAGAGGCGCAGCAGTTCGGGCTTGAGGAAGAGGACGAGGACGAAGACGCGGACTAATGTGGGGATGACCCGTTTGCGCGCTAAAGCGCGCGGGCAACGGCGGTGAGAAGGGCGGTTGCCTGGGTGTCGGACAGGTCCAGGTCCAGGATTTGCAGCGCTTCGTCATGCCGACCGGCGGCGAGCAGGGCGATCGCGTAATCCTCGCGGATTTTTGGCGTGGCCTGCGGGCTTGTCGCCAGCGGGCCAAGATATTGCAGGGCGTCCGCGCTGTCCCCCGAGAGGGCCAGGGAGAGACCGAGATTTACCTCTGTCGAGAGTGTGCCAGGGGCGACCAGTAAGGATTGTTTGTAAGGCTGGGTGGCGGCAGCGAATTTGCCCTGGAGGTCCAGGGCAATCCCGAGGTCGTTCAACGCCGCGGCGTTCTGTGGGTCATCCTGGACCGCGGCGGTGAAGGCTGCCTGGGCCTCGGCGGCGTTGCGCCGGAGCAGGCAGCGGCCAATCCCGGTTTGCGCAGCCGAGGATTGTGGGCTCTGGGACAGGGCCAGGCGGTAGGCGGCGAGCGCGTCCTCGCAACGGTTCACCGCGTAATAGGCTGCGGCTTCGTGATACAGGGCCTCAAGATTGTGCGGGTCGGAGGCCAGGACGGACTGGCTCACCTGGAGCGCGATCGTAGGGTTGCCCCCCGCGATCGCGGCATCCGCCACGTTCAGGACCTTGTTGTTCTTTTGCGGAGGCTGCGGGCTGCACGCTGCGAGAGACAAAGCCGCGAGAAGGACGGCCCTGGCCCATTTTTGGCCGCGTATCGGGCGTTTATTGCGCGGTTTGGACTGCTTCATGGGTGGGAATTTAAGGCAGGTCGGTTAAGAAAATCTAACGAACGACATAGACTCTGCACGGCGCGTCCTTGGGTTTTCGTTTCAAGATTGTGTAGCGGGTTAACTCCGTGATAACCAGATCCTACATGGAAAATCGGCTGGCTGGAAGCGTGCTTCCCCTGATTCGGCATCTGACGGCGCTCCTGTTGTTTCTTGGGGTGAGCATCGCGTTCTATGCGCCCCCTGCGTGGTTAGGGCACGGGCTTTTCTTTTATGGGCAAGGGTCTGACCCACTGGCGTATATCTGGTTCATCAACTGGTGGCCGTTCGCGCTGCAGCACCACCTGCCGCTGCTGACCTCGCAGTATGTCGATGCGCCGTTTGGTGCGGATTTGTCCTGGAAGGCAAGCGTGCCGGGGCTGGGGTTGGTCGCAGCACCGTTTACCGCTGCGTTCGGGGCGCTGGTGGTGAGCAACGCGCTGTTCATGATCTCGCCCGGCCTGGCTGGGTGGGGGGCGTACCTGGCGGCGGACGCGCTGACGGGGGAGTTTGCCGCAGCACTGGTAGCCGGGCTGGTGCTCGGATTCTCCAGCTATATGACCGGACAGATGCTGGGGCATTTGAACCTCGTGTTTGTCCTAGCTGTGCCGCTCTGTCTTTGGGCCGCGATTGCCGCGGTTAAACAGGGCGGGGGTACTTTGCGGATGGGGCTGGTGCTGGGCGGGTTGCTCGCCTTCCAGTTCGGCGTTAGCCAGGAGGTGTTCGCCACGCTGTGCATGTTTGGCGGGTTTGGCTTTATTGCGCTGTTTTTGCTGGACCCGGCGATGCGGCCTGTGTTGCGGCGGCTAATTCCGGGGCTGGTTCTCGGGCTTGGGCTTTGTTTGCTCATCACGGCGCCGTTAATCTGGCAGATGTTGCTGCGTTACAGGAGTGCGGCCGGGAATATTCCATCGGCGCCATATTATTCCAGCGATTTGTTGGGCTTTATCCTGCCGACGCCGACGGCCTGGATCGGGGGCGGGTGGCTCGCGGCGGTTTCGAACCTGTTTCCTGGCAATACCTCCGAGCAGGCGGCTTATCTCGGGTTGCCGCTCATTGTTTTGCTCGGTGTGATTTATCGCAGGCACCGATCCGAGGCGAAGTTCCGGGTGCTGGGGGGGATGCTGGCGCTCGCCTGCGTGCTCTCGCTCGGGCCTTATGTGCATGTTCTCGGCAGGGAGGTCAGCACCGCGCCCTGGCTGTTGGCCTTCAAGCTGCCGTTTTTGAAGTCCATGCTGCCGATGCGGTTCATGCTCTATGGCTGGGTGGCGGCGGCGATGTTTCTGGCGCTCTGGCTTGCCGGGCCGGGGGAGAAACGCTGGCGGTTTGTGGCGCTGGCGGTTTGCCTGCTCTTTCTTGTTCCCGCACGGGACGTGACGCGCAATTGGACCGGGTTGGCCGTACCTGCCGTGTTCACCGATGGGGAGATTGCGCCGGAGAGCCGGGTTCTGGTGTTGCCTGATTTTGGCAATGAGATGGGATTCCAATATGCGTCTGGCATGCGGTTTTCTCTGGTTGGGCAGGGGTATCTCGGGCTTGGCGCGCCGCAGCCTTTTGCGCAATGGGCGTTGTTTCCGCTGCTGTTCAATGGGGAGATCTCGGACATCGATCCCGCCGCGTTCGCCGCGTATTTGGCGGAGTACGGGGTGCAGGATGTCGTTGTCACCAACACCAATTATTTTAATTACGCTACAATGCAGCCTCTCGATGGCGTTGCCGAGGCGGCGGCGGCGGTGCGGATGCTGCGCGCTGCGGGCTGGGAGGTTGTCAGCGCGGACGCGGATGCCACGCTGTTGCGTCCGGTGCGGGCGCTGACGCCGCCAAGTGCCGCTCAGCTTGCGGCGTTTATGCGGGAGGCGCCAACGGCGTGGATTCCCGCCGCGCGGGTGACGAAATTTATCAAGGCGGAGACGCGGCGGGTGTGCCAGATCAGGGCGTTTGCACGGGCTACCGGAATGCCGCCCGCGCCGCTGCTGGCGTTTTATGTGCGCCATGTTCACCCGTATCTGCCAGTCGACGCCATTGTCTGCGGGACGAAATGAACGCGCCTGGGACACTCATTATGCTGGCGGTGGTTAGCGCGTTGCTGGTGTACTGGGATGCGCGGCTGCGGGGGGAGGCGTATCCGCTGGGCTGGGCGGGAGCGGTGTTCTTGTTCTGGATCGTGGCGTTGCCGGTTTATCTTGTGCGGCGGGTGGTTTGGGGGCGGGGGAAAATCCGCTAGGGCGCTTTGCGTTCACACGGAAACGCTCTGGCCCCTGTTTTGGTGCGCAATTCCACCCTGCTATGGCATGCCTTCTGGTTCAACATAGGCGGATATTGTTCTAAGGTGCGGGAATGACGAATCGTATTGGGATTGCCGGGATTTCCGGACGGATGGGGCGGCTGTTGGCGGAAGAGGCCGAGGCGGCGGGGACGTTGGTCGGCGGGATTGACCGTACTGGGAGCGGGCCGGAGGGGGTGACGCTGTTTGACGATATCTCGGCGCTCGGCGCTCTGTCGGATGTCGTGGTTGATTTTACCCATGCCAGCACCGTGGCGGGACATGCGGCAGCGCTGGCGGCGGCGGGGACGCCCTGGGTGTTGGGCACGACCGGATATTCCGCCGAGGACGGGGCCGCGATTGTACGCGCCGCGACGGTGATCCCGATTATCGCCGCGCCGAATTATTGCACGGGCGTGAATTTATTGCTCCTGCTCGCCGAGAAGCTCGGGGCGGCGCTGCCTGCGGGGCAGTATGACGCGGAGATTCTGGAGATGCATCACCGCCAGAAGGTCGATGCGCCGTCCGGGACCGCGCTCGGGCTTGGGCGGGCGGTCGCGGCGGGGCGCGGGGTTCAGCTCGAGGATGTTATGGTCACCAGCCGCAGCGGGCATACCGGGGCGCGGGGCGAGCAGGAGATTGGCTTTGCCACGCTGCGCGGCGGGCAGATCGTGGGTAGCCATACGGTCATGTTCACAGCCGGGGACGAGCAAATCGCGCTCACCCACCACGCCTTTGACCGGCGGGTTTTCGCCTCCGGCGCGGTGCGCGCGGCACTCTGGCTCCAGGCGCAGAAGCCCGGACTCTATACCATGCGCGACGTTCTGGGCCTCTAAGCGGAAAACAGTCTTGACCCCGGGGGGTAGATACGCCAACGGAGGCCGCCTGAACTAATAGGGATATTTTTGGAATGCGCGATAAAGGCGAGTTTCTGTTCACTTCCGAATCCGTCTCGGAAGGTCACCCGGATAAGGTCGCTGACCGGATCTCCGATACCGTCGTCGACGCCTTTCTGGCCGCCGACCCTTATGCGCGCGTTGCCTGCGAAACGCTGGTGACGACCAACCGGATTATCCTCGCGGGCGAGACGCGCGGACCGGAGACGGTTACGCATGAATATCTGGCCCATCTTGCGCGCATGGCCGTGCATGACATTGGCTACGATCAGGAAGGTTTCTCCTGGCGCAATGCGGATATCGCCGTACATCTGCATGCGCAGTCCGCAGATATTGCCATCGGTGTTGATGCCGCCGGCAGTAAGGACGAAGGGGCGGGCGACCAGGGTATCATGTTTGGCTATGCCTGCGCCGAGACCGAGGCGCTCATGCCCGCGCCGATTTATTACTCGCACCTCATCCTGCGCCGGATTTCCGAGCTGCGCCGGGCGGGCGATGCGCGCGCGCGCGGGCTGCTGCCCGACGCCAAGAGCCAGGTCACGCTGCGGTATGTCGATGGCAAGCCGGTTGGCGCGACTTCTGTCGTCGTCTCGATCCAGCACGCGAAGGGCATGACCACGCCGCAGGTGCGCGAAATGGTGCTGCCGATCATCAAGGACGCTCTGCCCGCAGGCTGGATGCCCCAGGACAAGGAAATCTACGTCAACCCAACCGGGATTTTCGAGATCGGCGGGCCGGATGGCGATTGCGGGCTGACCGGGCGCAAGATCATCGTCGATACCTACGGCGGGGCTGCGCCGCATGGCGGGGGCGCGTTCTCGGGCAAGGACCCGACGAAGGTGGACCGTTCAGCGGCTTATGTGTGCCGGTATCTGGCGAAGAACGTCGTTGCCGCCGGGCTCTCCGATCGCTGCACCTTGCAACTCAGCTACGCTATTGGCGTGTCGCAGCCGCTCTCGCTCTATGTCGAGCTGCATGGCACAGAGCGCGATGTTGACCAGGTCAAGCTTGAGAAGACGCTGCGCCAGCTCGTCGATCTTACGCCGCGCGGCATCCGCGAGCATCTGCAGCTCAACCGTCCAATTTATGCCGTGACTTCGGCGTTTGGGCATTTTGGGCGGACGCCGGATCTGGATCTGGGTACGTTCACCTGGGAGAAGACCGATCTCGTGCCGGCGCTGAAGGCTGCTTTTGGACGCTAAGGCACCCGAGGGCGGGGTGGCTGCACGCCCCGTCAAAGCCCCACCCGACCGGCTCTACGGACGGATTAAAGGCAAGAAACTCCGTCCACGCCAGGAATGGCTGCTGGCGGAGTTCCTGCCGCTTGTGTCCTGGCCGGTGCCGTTTGGCATCACGCCGCGCGAAGTCTGGCTCGAAGTCGGGTTTGGCGGCGGGGAACATGCGGCGGCTTTGGCGCAGGCTAATCCCGGGGTTGGGCTTATTGCCGCCGAGGTGTTCGAGAATGGGATCTGCTCGCTGCTCTCGCGGCTCGCGCCGGAGGGGGCTGAGGCGGTGGTCCCTGCCAATTTGCGGCTATTCACCGAGGATGCGCGGCCGCTGCTGCGCGGCATGGCGGACGGGGCGCTGGGGAAGCTGTTCCTCATGTTCCCTGATCCTTGGCCAAAGGCACGACACGCAAAGCGGCGGTTCGTGCATCCCGAATGGCTGACCGAGGCGGCGCGGGTGCTCCGGCCCGGCGGCGAATGGCGGATTGCCTCGGATGATCAGACGTATCAGGAATGGACCGACGAGGTTCTGGGCGCGCAGGAATTGTTCGAGGTGACCCGCGCGATCGTGCGCCCCGAGGGGTGGCCGCCGACGCGCTATGAGGGCAAGGCGATCCTGGCGGGACGGCCGCCGGTTTATTGGTCGCTCACGCGACGCTGAAAATTAAAAAAGGGCGCTGTTTCGAGCGCCCTTTTTGATTACATGCCGCCCGGGTAGTTCGGGCCGCCGCCGCCTTCGGGGACTTCCCAGTTGATGTTCTGCGTCGGGTCCTTGATGTCGCAGGTTTTGCAATGGACGCAGTTTTGGGCGTTGATTTGTAGCTGCGGGTTACCCAATTCCTCGCCGATGATTTCGTACACGCCCGCTGGACAATAGCGGGTCTCGGGGCTGGCGTATTCGTTGTAGTTTATCGAAATCGCCTTCGACGGATCGAGCAGTTTTAGATGCGCGGGCTGGTTTTCTTCATGGTTGGTGTTCGAGAGGAATACCGAGGAGAGGCGGTCGAAGGTGCGTTTACCATCCGGTTTTGGATAGGCGATCGGTGCTGCGTCCTTGGCTTTCGAGAGTTCTTTGTGGTCGCTGTGGTTTTTAAAAGTCCACGGGGCTTTGCCGCGGAAGATGTAGGTTTCGAGCGCGGCGTTGATGAGGCCGCCGAAGAGGCCCCATTTGGCGAAGGCGGGGCGGATGTTGCGCACCTGGCGCAGCTCGGGCCAGACCCAGCTTGCTTCTAGCATCGTCGCGTAGGAGATTACTTCCGCCGGGCGGTCGCCCGCTAAGGCCGCGGCGATGGCTTCGGCGGCGACCATGCCCGATTTCATCGCGGTGTGGGTGCCCTTAATCTTCGGGACGTTCAAGGTTCCCGCGGCATCGCCGATCAGTACGCCGCCAGGGAAGGTCAGCTTGGGCAGGGATTGGAAGCCGCCCTCACTCAAGGCGCGTGCGCCGTAGGAGATGCGCTTCGCGCCCTCGAAAACCGGCGCGATGGCGGGGTGGTTCTTGAAGCGCTGCATTTCCTGGAAGGGCGAGAGGTATGGATTTTTGTAGTCCAGACCTACGACAAATCCGTAGGCAACAAGGTTTTCGCCAAAATGATAGAGGAAGGAGCCGCCGTAGGTGTCCGAGTGCAGGGGCCAGCCGATGCTGTGCATGGTCAGGCCTCTTTGGAAATGTTCGGGTTTGACTTCCCAGAGTTCCTTGATGCCGATGCCGTAGGTTTGCGGGTCCGATTGATTATCTAGGCCGAAGTTCTTAATGAGTTGTTTGGCCAGCGAACCGCGGCAGCCTTCGGCGAAGATCGTGTAGGTCGCGCGTAGTTCCATGCCGCGCTGGTAGTTGGCTGTCGGCGCGCCGTCCTTGCCGATGCCCATGTCGCCGGTGGCCACACCTTTGATCATGCCGTCTTCAAGAAGGAGTTCCGCCGCGGCGAAGCCGGGGTAGATTTCCACGCCCAGTTCTTCGGCCTGTTGGCCCAGCCAGCGCACGACGTTGCCGAGCGAGACGATGTAGTTGCCCG
Source organism: Acidocella sp. (assembly GCA_035427885.1). Classification (GTDB taxonomy): domain Bacteria; phylum Pseudomonadota; class Alphaproteobacteria; order Acetobacterales; family Acetobacteraceae; genus Acidocella. Next base: position 8,987 of record DAOMCN010000034.1, read on the forward strand.
CGTTGTGCATCTGTGGCGGGGTGGGCAATTTGATGGATGTTTTCTCCGTCAGGAAGAGGAATCGGTCCTGAGTTACCGGGGTGGCGAGCGGGATCTGGGCGGGGTCGCAGTCTGGGAACAACTCCAGCAGCGCGCGCGGCTCCAGGACGGCGCCAGAGAGGATATGCGCGCCGACTTCGCCACCCTTCTCCACCACGCAGACGGAAAGTTCCGGACTAAGCTGCTTCAGCCTGATCGCGGCGGCGAGGCCCCCAGGACCGGCACCGATGACCAAGACATCGAACTCCATAGCCTCGCGGGGGGCAAGTTGATCCGGCATTTTTTATCCTCCTGGTTACGCGTTCACCTATACGTAAATCTCGCGTCCGGCGTAAAGTAGCAGCAATGTGGGATCCATGGACATGGGCATGATTGAGGCGCTGCGCCTGCAGCTCGAATGGGGGGCTGACGAGGCGTTGTTGGAGGCGGCGCAGGACCGGCGCGTTTCCAGCGCGGCGGTGGTTTTGCCGGTGGCGGCGGCGCGGGATGCGCCCCCTGCCCCGGCGACGCGAACAGTAGCGCGCGGGGGGGCGCATCCCGCGCCACAGGGAGCGGCACAGGCTGAGCGGATTGCAGCGGGATGTACAACGCTGGAAGCGCTGCGCGAGGCGATGGCGGGTTTCACAGGCTGCGCGCTGCGCGATACCGCGACGCAGCTTGTCTTTGGCGATGGCGCGGAGGATGCGCGGCTCGTGATCGTTGGCGAGGCGCCGGGGGCGGAGGAGGACCGCGCTGGGCGGCCGTTCATTGGGCAGGCGGGACAGTTGTTGGATCGGATGCTCGGGAGCATCGGACTCGACCGCACGCGGGTCAGGATCGTCAACACCGTGCCTTGGCGTCCGCCTGGGAATCGTGCGCCGACGGAGGGCGAAATCGCGATGTGCGTACCGTTTTTACGCCGTCAGATCGCGCTGGTGCGCCCGGGCGGGTTGCTGGCGTTGGGCGCGGTCGCGGCGAAGGCGTTGCTAGGCGAGGCAGAGCGCAGCCAAGGAATACGGCGGCTGCGCGGGAGGTGGCAGGAGGTTGAGATACCCGGGTTGGACGCCCCCCTGCCCTGCCTGCCGAGTTATCATCCGGCCTATTTATTGCGCATGCCGTCGGCCAAGGCGGAGGCGTGGCTGGATCTATTGGCGCTGCGCGATTGGATTGAAAACGGGGTTACGGGGAAAAATACCACAAAAACGTGATAGAGAAACCGCTC